>CBFGUY010000089.1:0-16137 GCA_965651895.1 uncultured Algoriphagus sp.
CACTTGGACATCTTTTATCAATTTGCCCACATATCCTATTCTTATCTCTTCATGGGTGCAAATAGATACAGTAATGACCGGTGAAGTTTCAGTCAGACCATAACCTTCACATACTTTTATTCCAGCAGACCAGAAGACCCGTGCAAGCCTAGGCTGCAAAGCTGAGGCTCCTGAATTGATCTGCATTACTTCTCCTCCCAATGCTTCTCTCCATTTAGAAAAAATCAACTTATTTGCGATTTTTAATTGAAGATTGTAAGAGAAACCCTGATTACTATTCGGATCATATCTTAGCCCTAAATTAAGTGCCCAAAAGAAAAGTGATTTTTTGATTCCTTTCAATTCATAACCCTTCGCCACTATTTTATCGAAGATTTTCTCCAGAAGGCGAGGAACAGTATTAAATGCATGAGGTTTGATTTCTTTCAGGTTTTCCCCTATAGTCTCCATACTCTCCGCATAATGAATAGAATATCCGAGATACATAAAGCAGAAAAATCCCGTTCGCTCATAGATATGGCAGAGTGGGAGAAAACTTAAAATCCTAGAAGTACCGACAGCTGGAGTCATAGCATCAGCTATTCCCAAAACATTGGATAGGACATTGTGATGAGAGAGCATAACACCTTTGGGCCTGCCTGTGGTACCAGATGTATAGATTATCGTAAAAATATCAGCAGCATCTACAGCTGATTTTCTTTCATCCAATTCTTGAAGACTCTCGTTGACCCCTATACCCAAAAGATCTTCCCAAAAAACTGCTCCTTCTAGCTTTTGAAAGCTGTAAATAGGCCTGTCTCCTGCAGCTGATTTCGCTTTTTCAAATATATGTTCATCTCCTACAAATATCATTTTCACTTCAGCATGCTCAAAAATAAATGCGTAGTCGTCTGAACTGATCGTAGGATACATAGGAACTGACACAGCTCCTATTTGCTGCAAGGCCAAGTCAACAAAATTCCATTCTGGACAGTTTTCTGATATAATAGCTATTTTTTCATCGGGTTTAATCCCTATTTTGATAAAAGCCAAGCTCAGGTTATCAATGATTTCTTTGAAATCTCTGGAAGAATAGTGAATCCAATCTCCATTTTTCTTTTTCGATACAGCTATTTTTTTATCATATGAGCTGATCTGATAAGGTATCAAATCAAAAAGCCTAGAAAGTTCCATAAGATCTACATTTTGGGTTTCTATAATATTACCAAAATGCGGAAGCAATACAAAGAGTTATCCACCCTCTCTTTTTATAATAGTTGTAAAATAGATTTTTAAAAAAATTCTTTACTAAGGTTATTAGGGGTGTGGATATGGGGATAATGTTAACTTTTTTATATATCCACCTTCTCTTGTCGCAGACATCTCCCTTTTCCACGAGTTATCCCCTTTTTGTCCACTTGTAAGTTGCTGGACATCTATCCTTTATTAAGTTTTATTAATTCATGTGGATAGCTGCACCTACAGACCTTGTTGGAAAGATGGCTGTGGATTACTTGATTTTGATTAGTGGATAAGTATAGGCTTTTCCCCATATTCGGTAGCCCGTGGTATTTGAGTTTTTAGGGACGTTGATAAATGAAGAGTTATCCTTTACTAATCCACTTCTATCCACAGTGAAGGAAGCACTTATCCACGTAATTAATTATCTGTTCTTAAGCCGGTAATTGGAGAGGCTTTGATGATCAAGTCTTGTAGTGTCCACCCCCCACGCACCGTGATGCTCTTGTTGCCAGTTTCTGGATCGACGTAATAGAAGGCTCTTTCAGCATGCCTCTTTTGTTCAAAATTGGACGGGTCCCACCTGCGGTTTCCATTGCTGTCTTCTATTACACGTATTTGGTAGTTCCCTGATTCCAATAATTTGAAAGAGAATTTATTTCCTTCGGATATGTATTCTTCTCTTTTCAATTCTCCTTTACCGTCTAATAGTTGGAGTATAAACGGACTTGATGCACCTTCTATACTTCCTGCCAGTTCATCAGCGAGGGTTTCACCTTTTAGTTTTTTATAATTGGCATTTAAGGCAGTTTCATTGTATTGGCCTTCGATATCCCTGAATGTGGAGTCACTTGCTTTCAGTGTGAACACATCAAAAGGAATTGAATCGGGTATGTTCAATCTTATTTCTATAATATCCTTTCTAAGTGAATCCCGGAAGCTGAGTATTTCAGGCTCTATAGGTATGACGCTTGCTGTATCGTATGACAGGAATAGTGAATCATAGTTGATGTCCATGATCGGCTTATTGAAGGTGAGTTCGATAAGTAGATTTTTGTAGAAACTTTTACCGGAATTAGGCGTAATCGTTAGTTTTTCGGGTTTTCTTTCTGATTCTTCAAATTTTGCATAGATCAGAGAATCCACACTATATCCTACTGAATCAGTAAGGATCATACGAAATGGGAGACTATCTGCTTTTGGTTTATCGGCGTATAGGTTTATTCTTTTATCCCCCAACGTATAGAATAGATCTTCTCCTAGTTGATCATTTTCAATTGTAATGTCCACGGGTGTTCTATTGAGGACAACTGTGTAGTTGCTTCCTTGGGTAGATGATCTTAGCAGGCGAATAGGATTCTGATCTCCTTTCGAAAGGTTAAATTGTAATCCCTCTATGTCTTCATTGATAGTGAGGGTATCTTTGATAAAGTCAAATGCCTCTGTTTTATATTCTGCTTTTAGGCTATTATTATCGTCCTTCCAGGCATAGGCTAAATATTTACCTGCCTTGATGTTCGTCAATTCGAAATTTCCTGCTGTATCGACTTGGGATAGATAATATGGAGGAGCTAGAAATACATTTGTGGTATCATCCAAGGGATATAGGCCTACTATCGCATCTTCTATTTTGTTATTTCTCTCTGGAAAATAGATGTTTACTGATCCTGAGAGCTTTAAGCTGTCTATGCTTGAACCTGTTGAAAAGACCAGTTTCAGATTTTCTGCTGGATTTCCTTCTGAAAGGTCAACAATTGATTTCTGAAAATTAAAAACATAAGTTGTACTGTCCTCTAGTTCCTGATTCAGATCTATTTTCAGGGTATTCTTCAAAGCTGTAAAAATTACCTTATCCTTATTGATTCTCGGAGTTATCAGGATATTTTTAGTGGCATTGTCCAGCTTGATGTATTCATCAAAGGTGATCGTGATTTCTTCAGGTTTGCTGTTCAAACTCTGATCTTTTGGACTCATTGCTATTACTTTCGGTGGATCCTCATCCCGTGGTCCGCCCATTGGAGCACTTTGCTTGGCACATGAAAACAGCAAGAGGCAAAATATTAGCAGTATGATTACATTATTGTTTATCACTTCTTTTTGAAAACGAATAGATTACTTGAATAATTTTCTTCAGCTTGGGTAGCTTTTCTGTTAGACTTACTTCCTGCCTGAATTGCCTTCCAATATTTCAGAGGAATTGGCTGCTTGGGATTCTTATATCCTTCCGAAAGTAAAGACACATAATAGCTGTCAAAACGCATAGGCTTTTTCATTACTAACTGCAGATCAAAGATTTCTGCAAAATGTGTCATTGTTTGTTGGTTGAAGTGGTAAAGATGTCTTGGGACATCCCAGCCTGCCCAGTACTTTCCATACTTGATAGCATCATAACTATCAGGATTTGGTACTGCAATTAGTATATAACCATCTGATTTTAAGGTATTTAAAAGATATTTTATGGTTTTCCTTAACTCATGTATGTGTTCTGCTACGTGATAGAGAGAGATGATATCATAGGTACTCTTTGATAGAGAACTTAAGCTGTCAAAAACTTTTCCTTCTAGTTTGGAATTAGCTAAGTTTCTCGCTTTTGTACTTGGTTCTACTCCAGTTACCTCCCATCCTTCGTTCTGGGCTTTGACTAATAGCTCTGCAGTGCCACATCCATAGTCAAGATATTGTCCTTTTGCAGGTTTCAGCTTATTTAAAAGTTTGATTTTACCTGATATAGCAACTTTCCTTACTTGTTGATATAGGAATTGAGTAAGGTTTTTTGCATTATCGTCATGTGAGAAATATTCTGGAAAATCGTAATAAGGCACTATAGCTTCTTCAGATGGTCTTGGATTGGTAAATTTCAATCCGCAATTTTGACATCTGCATATTATGAAAGCTTCTTGGCTTACCGCATGATCTTTTACTTCCAAGGTATTTAGAAAAAGCCCACTTTTGCACAGTGGGCATTTTTTAAGTTTCTCGAGCATCTTATCTTCCAAGATAAACAGTGATGATTGATAAGTCAGCAGGCGTTACTCCGCTTATCCGAGAAGCCTGTCCCATAGTTTCGGGCCTTATTTTGTTCAACTTTTGCTTTCCTTCTGCGGAGAGTGCAGGTATGGCTAAATAGTCAAACTTTACAGGTATTTTAAAGTTTTCCATATTGCTCAGCTTATCTACCATTTGCTGCTCTTTTTCAATGTAGCTGTCGTATTTGATCTGTATTTCAGCTTGTTCTAGTACTTCAGTCGCGTATTTAGATAGATAGGTATCGAGTTCGGTATGGAATCTTTTAAGGTCTCCTATGCCTAGCTGTGGGCGTTTTAAGAGTTTTTCAGCGGTAATCTTTTCTTTGATCTGTGCTGATCCTATTTTTTGAAGACCATCATTTACAGTTTCCGGTGCTAGTCTTTTTTGTTTTAGTTCATTAATGAGCCTGGCTGTTTCTTCTTTCTTGGAGTTCATTTTCTCCAATCTTTCATTAGACGCTAGTCCTATCTCGTGACCTTTCTTAGTCAATCTGAGGTCAGCGTTATCTTGGCGAAGAAGAAGCCTGAATTCTGCTCTTGAAGTAAACATTCGATAGGGTTCTTCTGTCCCTTTGTTGATTAGGTCATCGATCAATACACCTATATATGCATCTGATCTTTTGAGTAGAAATGGATCTTTCTCCTGTGATTTTAAGCTCGCATTTATCCCAGCTATCAGTCCCTGACATGCGGCTTCCTCATAGCCAGTAGTACCATTGATTTGGCCTGCAAAATATAGGTTCTCTATTAATTGTGTTTCTAGTGTGAGTTTTAATTGTGTGGGTGGAAAGAAGTCATACTCGATGGCATAGCCTGGGCGAAACATCTTTGCGTTTTCAAAACCTGCTATTTTTCGTAGAGCTTTGTATTGTACGTCCTCAGGAAGAGAAGTAGAGAATCCGTTAATATACATTTCTACTGTATTCCATCCTTCTGGTTCTACGAAGATTTGGTGCCTATCCCGTTCTGCAAACCGATTTATTTTATCTTCTATAGAAGGACAGTATCTTGGACCCAACCCTTGAATCCTACCATTGAACATGGGAGATCTATCAAATCCCTCTTCCAGACTAGCGTGCACGTCCTTGTTGGTGTAGGTTATCCAGCAAGTTCTTTGCTCTTTTAGCGGGTTGGTTGTGTCTAGGTAGCTGAATTTTTCTGGATTTTCATCTCCGTACTGTACTTCCATTTTACTATAATCCAGACTTCTTCCATCTACTCTTGGTGGAGTTCCGGTTTTCATTCTTCCTGATTCAAACCCTAGCTCTACCAATTGCTCTGTGATTCCGCGAGCTGCTGCTTCTCCAGTCCTTCCTCCCCCGAACTGTTTTTCTCCGATATGTATTAGACCGTTTAAGAATGTACCATTAGTCAGAACGACGCTTTTTCCTTGTATTTCTAGACCTATGCTAGTTCTAACTCCTTTTAATTGGCCATCTCTTATTAAAAGACCGCTGATCATTTCTTGCCAAAAATCAACATTGGGAGTAGCTTCAAGTGCAAACCTCCATTCTTCGGCAAATTTCATTCTATCATTTTGAGATCTGGGAGACCACATGGCTGGACCTTTAGATCTGTTCAGCATCCTAAATTGGATCATGGATTTATCAGAAATAATTCCTGACATCCCCCCTAAGGCGTCTATTTCTCGCACAATTTGACCCTTTGCCACCCCTCCCATTGCAGGATTGCATGACATTTGGGCTATTGTATTCATGTTCATCGTGCATAGTAGTACTTTTGAGCCCATTTTGGCTGCTGCATGAGCTGCTTCACATCCTGCATGCCCTGCTCCTACTACAATTACATCGTAAATTGGAAACATTATGTTTTTTATTTAGCGTTCCACGTGGAACGTTTGTTTTCTACGTCGTGAAGAATGAACTGTTTCACGTGGAACGTTATGTTTTCTCGTACAAACGGATAGCAAAATCTTCTTTGTTCCGCATGAGAACTGATTGTGCCTTGGTTTTATCTTTGTATCCAAGTAAGTGAAATAAACCGTGGCTAATAACACGGTTTATTTCATTCTCTTCTTCGGTCTTTAGTGTTTTGGCGTTGTCTTTTACTCTTTCGATGCTGATGAAGATATCACCTTCTATGATTCCTTCTTCTTCAGAATTATCAAACGTAATAATATCTGTATAGGTATCGTGGTTCAAATATTCCTTATTAATCGAGAGCAAGTATTCGTCCGAACAAAATATGTAATTGAGTTCTGCGATGTTGTGGTTTTCAGAAAGTGCAAGCTGCTTCAGCCAGGTTTTCCTTTTTCTCTTGTTCTTTAAATCAAATGGAACCTCCTCTGCAAAGAAATTTATAGCCATAGCCTAGTTCATATAAAATGATAGGATGGTTTTGGTTCCATTTTCCTCGAACTTCACATCGTCGGATAGATGCTTTATCAGGAATATACCTCTTCCGCCTGGTTTTTCTATGTTTTCAGGTGCGGTTGGATCTTTGAGTCCGTTATGGTCGAAACCACTTCCCTCATCTTGAATAGTGAATAAGAGCAAATCCGCTTCTAAGGTCAGCTCCAAATGGACTAGCTTTTTCTTGTCCAACTGATTACCGTGAATGATTGCATTGCTAATGCATTCCGTAACAGAAATCATAATATTACCATAGATATCATCATTGATCTCAAATTTTTCACGAGCATTGTCGATGAAACTTTCAATTATTTTTATGTTCTCCAAAAGAGAAGGAATAGAAATTTTAATGGTTTTCATCATGATTATTTTCAATGAGTATGATCTACGCTGATATTATTCTATATCGATGAGAATTGGACAATGATCTGAATGTTTAACGTCTGAGAGAATTTTTGAATCTTTTAACCTATGTGCCAATGGTTCAGTAACCATATGATAATCTATTCTCCATCCTAAATTCTTTGCCCTAGAATTTGCCCTATAGCTCCACCACGTGTAATTATGAGGCTCATTGTTGAATTCCCTGAAACTGTCCACAAATCCGGACTCGGTAAATTTATCCATCCAGGCTCTTTCTTCTGGCAAAAAACCAGAGGTGTTTTTATTGCTTTTCGGATTATGTATATCTATGGCTTTATGGCAGATATTATAGTCCCCACTCAAGATAAAGTTTGGATTATTTCTTTTTAAATCTTGTACATATCCATAGATATCGTCCAGAAATTCATATTTGAATGTCTGTCTTATATCTCCAGTAGTTCCCGATGGGAAGTATGCCGTAAGAAAAGAAAAGTCTTCAAAATCAACCTGTAGAAGCCTTCCTTCTTCATCGTACTTGGGATGATCCATGCCTAGTTTAACTGATTTTGGACTTACTTTAGTCAAAATGGCAACACCGCTATAGCCCTTTTTAAATGCTGGATACCAGTATACTTCATATCCCAAATCATGAAATATACTGGCATCAATCTGATCTATATTTGCCTTAACCTCTTGTAAGCCAATAACATCTGGATTTATAGTTTTAAGCCATTCTATAAACCCTTTGTTCATGGCGGCACGAATGCCATTTACATTATATGATACTATTTTCACAAGCTATTCGATAACTATTTCGTATTCTTTTTCAAAGTATTCTAACACTTGAATCTTTAGAAGCTTTTCCTGATCTAATAAATCAAAATGTGGAAGTTCTTTAATTAAGTTCCAGTGTGGCCATCCATCTTGATCTACATAATCAAGTTCGTAAAAACCATCATAACTTAATACTTTGCAAACTGCAATATGCATCAAATCCTGTTTTTGCTCCTTACTGAAAATCCTATTTCCTTGACCAAGTTCCTGCACCCCAATAAGAAAGAGAACGCCATTTAAGTCTGCAGGTTTTTTTCCTATAGTTTCTTTCAGGCCTTCCAGTAATTTCGACCAGCGTTTTTCTAATTGTAGATCTCGTTTAAACATTGTAAGTTATTGATTTTCAAGTGATTCCCAAAATTCAGTCGCTCTTCTTAAATGAGGAATTACTATAGTACCGCCTATTAAGGTTGCGATAGAAAACACTTCAAACACTTGCTCTTTGGTAAGTCCTACTTCATAGCATTTCTCTAAATGGTACTTAACACAGTCATCGCATCGCAATACCATAGAGCAGGCTAATCCAATCATTTCTTTGGATTTAATATCTATAGATCCTTCTGAATAAGCATTGGTATCAAGATTAAATATACGCTTGATTACTTTATTATCTTCAGCCAAAATTTTTTCATTCATTTGGCTACGATATGCGTTGAATTCTTCTATGAGATTCATTAACTTGATGTTTAGTAAGGTAATTAGTGGCAAATATACCACTATTTGCCCTTGGCCTTCATTAACAAGCCATTTTCACAATGCGTTTATTTTTTGTAAAAGATTTTTTGGATTTGGTCTTTCCCCGCAATTGTCTCCAATGCGGTACAATTCTCCATGATCATGAAGTTAACCTATGCATGGTATGTAAAGGGACATTACCGGTTACTAGCTATCACTTGAGACCCTATGACAATGACCTCTGTGATAAAGTGAGAGGACTGACCAATGTAGGAGCAGTCATGTCATTTCTGAAATTTACTAAAGGAGGAAACAGTCAAAAGATCCTACATCAATTGAAGTATAGAAATAAACCTCTGTTGGCGAAAGAACTAGGTTTGCTTTATGGCACAATACTCAAAGCAAATGGCTTTGAGGCTCACTGGGATGTAATTGTGCCGGTTCCGCTACATGTATTGAAGCAAAGGCGACGTGGCTACAACCAAAGTGAGCAATTCGGGCTTGGTATTGCAGAGGTTTTGGGGATAAGGTTGGAAAACAAGCTTGTCCGTAAGAAATTTACCGGGACTCAGACCAAAAAGTCACGGCTTGAGCGTATGGATAATGTGGAGGAGGTATTTGAGGCCAATACTACAATCTCTGGCAGCAGCGGTACATCAATCCTGTTGGTAGATGATGTGATGACCACTGGAGCTACCCTTTGTGCTTGCGCAAATGTTCTTTTGGCCAATGAAACAAATAAAGTAGATTTGATTACAATAGCAGCCGGAGGATAAACAATATGATTGACATCGAATTATTAAAGTACCCGATTGGGAAATTTCAGAAGCCGGAACATTTATCGGAAAAAAACCTCGCTGAAGCAATTACTTACCTGCGAATGTTTCCCAGGTATCTTGGAGAGACAGTCAAAGGGTTTTCCGAAGCAAAGCTGAATACTCCCTATCGTCCAGGTGGATGGACTGTGAGACAAGTAATTCACCACTTATCTGATAGCCATATGAATGCGTTGATCCGTTTCAAACTGGCTCTGACAGAGGATAACCCTACTATCAAACCTTACGATGAAGCTTCTTGGGCGAAATTGGCTGATTATTCACTTCCGATAGCCATCTCGCTCGCCTTGGTAGAAGGAATCCATCACAAATGGGGGCTTGTTTTGGAGGGAATGGCTTCCACTGATTTCGAAAAAACCTATTATCACCCAGAAACACAGGCTTCAGTGCCGTTGTCAGAAGTTACTTTAATGTACCATTGGCATTCTATGCACCATTTGGCGCATATCCAGCATTTGATATTACGTGAAAACTGGTAAGGGAAGCGGGGTAGTTGGTTTCTTAATATTTGTTTTTTCTTTTCATTTTATGAACATAGATCTCAAAAATCAAAGATTCCAGGTGACGGGAGCTTCGCGTGGTATTGGAAAAGCCTTTGCAAGGCAACTTTCAGAATATGGTGATGACTTTGCACTAAAGGATATTGCACTAAATGAGCTGACCAAACCCGAGGATATTGCGCCCCTCATTGCTCTTTTATGTTCGGGACTGGCAGACCACGCTACCGGAACAACTATAGACTTCAATGCAGGCTCGTACGTACATTAATCCTTAATGGAACAACCTAAAGCTATTTAAGTATGCCCCAAAGGCAGTCCAATTCGGATGTTTTTTCCCCGGAACTTATCAGAATTCTGAAGATTTTCGGGTTGATATCTGTAGGCTTCGTGCTGGTTCTTTCTTTCTTCAACACCAAACGTGCGAATAACTCAGGCGAGGATAGTACTTTCCGCATGAGCTCATCGAATCGGCTTTATTTTCTAAATGTAAGAGCCATTAATTACGATAGAGAATCCAGGGCTGATGCTGGGATGCTCCTGTTTCGCCATGGAAAAAGGGAAGTTTCGGAAACGGATCCATTACTAGACCTGATAATTATACTTAATAGAATTAAGGACGAGGCTTACTTATATCTAGAACCTACCCGAGTAGATTGGCCTTTAGAAATCCGTGCAACTGCCGAAAGTGAGCGACAAGAGTTTTACTTTGAAAACGGAAATAATTCGGAATTTTTATCGTATGTAATGCAGCTTCAGCCTTGGATAGAGAAAGATGCAGATTTCGGGATCAAGTTAGGTTCAGAATGGGAGCAGCTATGGGACAAGCCCAGAGAAAAAGAGGCATTAAAGGCAGTTCTGGAAGACTATTTTAGATTAGTAAATGAGTAGGTATGAATCTGAATTTCGGGTTTATTGCAGAGAAGGAATCTAAGCTGCTTTGAAATTCCTTGATAGAAATACAGATAGAAAAAACAAATTATGGAACAAATGAACCCATACTTAGAGCAATTTAAAAAGCTGATTGGGAAAAAGCTTGATCAAACACCATCGAAAGCAGGAAACTGGCTAGCTGGAAATCTTCTGGAGATAGAGGAAGGACAAATAAAGGTAGTTTACACAGTCTCTTCCGAAATGTGTAATCCTGCTAAAATCCTTCATGGAGGAGTTGCGTCCTTGATGATGGATGACGTGATAGGAATGGGCAATTTTGCAGCGGGCTCCGCATACTTGATGACAAGCATCAATTTGAATGTTGATTTTTTATCTAGTGCTCAAATCGGAGAAAGATTAGAGGTTTCGGCGAAATTAGTTCGTTCTGGAGCAAACCTAAATCATTGGGAAGCCGTAATCATTAAGAGCTCAGGTAAGCTTGTTGCCAAAGCCACTTCCAATATGATCAAAACGCATCAAAAGCTGAATGAGTTAAAACTTTAAACTTTTAAACAATTTAATTTTACACAAATGAAAAAGATTCTACTTGTTACCTTAATTGGCTTGTTTTCTTTCGCTGCATTTTCGCAAACTACTATCGTATTTCATCAGAGCAACCTGCCCTTTGTGGGAGTGAATTACCAGTTTGGTGAGAGATTTATCCCAGAATTCCGCCTGGGTACTGATTCATATCTAGAAAGCATGTCAGCGGAAGTAGTGGCAAATTATATTTTTAAGAAGACTGATCGTTTTGAATTCTATGGCGGAGGCGGATTAAGAGTGGGTAGCTTTGACGGTATTGTAGTACCGGTAGGTTTAAATATTTATCCTTTTGAGCAAAAAGATTTCGGTTTTCATATAGAGGGGGCGCCAATTATTGGATTCAATGATGACTCTTTGTTCCGAGGATCCTTTGGTCTTCGATATCGATTCAGCAAAAATTAGAATTGTTTTAATTTTACCATCAGATCCCAAACCGCTATTCCCAGCGAGACGGAGATATTTAAGGAGTGCTTAGTGCCCAACTGCGGGATTTCCAATACCGCATCACAGGCATTGAGCACTTCTTCTTCTACCCCAAAGACTTCATTTCCGAATACTAAAGCATATTTTTTTCCTTTTTCCGGAGTGAAGTCATTCAGCATCACAGATCGATCAACTTGCTCCAACGCACAAATTTGATAGTCTTCTGCTTTTAGTTTTTCTAAGGCTAGCATAGTATTAAGACAATACTCCCAAGCTACAGAATCCGTAGCTCCCAAAGCAGTTTTTTGGATATCACGATGAGGTGGAGTGCCAGTTATCCCGCAGAGGTAAATTTTTTCTACTCCGAAAGCATCCCCCGTTCTAAAGGCCGAACCCACGTTATTCAAGCTTCGGATGTTGTCTAGGACAATGACAATAGGCGACTTTTCCATTTCCTTAAACTGTTCCACAGAGACTCTTTCCAGCTCTTCCATGCTTAATTTCTTCATCCTTTTTTGTTCTGCTTTGTGAATGGCTTATTTTCGGCTTTATTACCCGGTTTAGGAACCAAAATTATCACAAAAGTAAGCATAACCCCATGAGCAAGTCTAAAGATGGCAAAGAAACGCCTTTAATGAAGCAGTATAATGCGATCAAAGCTAAGCACCCGGGTGCTTTACTGCTTTTTCGTGTGGGGGATTTTTATGAGACATTTGGTGAGGATGCGGTGCGGGCGAGTAAGGTACTTGACATTGTCTTGACCAAGCGGGCAAATGGATCCGCTTCACATATTGAACTGGCGGGCTTTCCACACCATTCTTTGGATACCTACTTGCCTAAGTTGGTACGGGCTGGAAACCGGGTGGCAATCTGCGACCAACTGGAAGATCCTAAATCTGTAAAAGGTATTGTAAAGCGGGGTGTGACAGAGCTTGTGACACCAGGGCTTTCGTTCAATGACCAGGTTTTGGATACAAAGAAGAACAATTACCTGGCATCGATTTCTTTTGGCAAAGACAAGCACGGAATAGCATTTTTAGACCTATCTACGGGCGAATTTATGTGTGCTGAGGGCAATGCATCCTATCTCGAGAAGCTAATCCAGAGTTTTGCGCCAGCGGAGATTATTTTCTCCAAAGCTGCCAAAAAACCTGCTGCAGAAATGCTCAAAAATGATTTTATCACCTTTCATTGTGAAGACTGGGTTTATCAGTATGATTTCACTTACGAGAAGCTCAAATCACATTTTGGAACAGCTAACCTGAAGGGTTTTGGTATAGAAGAGATTTCGGATGGAATCATTGCTGCCGGAGCTATTCTGCACTATTTGGAAGAAACAGAGCATAAAGAGATCCAGCATATTTCGTCTATTTCCAGGATTGCGGAGGAGAAGTATGTTTGGCTGGACAAGTTTACCATCCGAAATCTGGAACTGGTATTTCCACAGCACGAAGGAGGTGTACCGCTGATTCATATTCTGGATCAGACAGTCACGCCGATGGGATCCCGGATGATGAAGAAGTGGATGGTTCTGCCACTGAAGGAGAAACTAGCCATAGAGGAACGCTTGAATGTGGTGGACTTCTTTTACCAAAACTCCTCGCTAATAGAGGAAATAGTCACTCCTCTAAAGCATATTGGTGATCTGGAACGGTTGATCTCCAAGGTAGTAGTAGGTAGGGCCAATCCCCGTGAGATCAATCAGATCAAACGTGCTCTGAAAAACACCCAGCCTATAAAAGAACTGCTAAAAAGCCAAAAAAACCCTACCCTTCAGCGTCTTTCGGATCAATTGTATCCCTGCGAGTTTTTGCTGGAGAAAATACACAAGGAACTTAAGGAGGATGCTCCTATGCTGACGCATCAGGGAGGAATAATCAATGATGGTGTGGATGCAGAACTGGATGAGTACCGTGGACTGGCTAATTCCGGAAAGGATTTTCTTATCCAGATCCAGCAAAGGGAAGTACAGAAAACCGGGATCACATCATTGAAAATAGCCTTTAACAAAGTTTTTGGATACTATCTGGAGGTCACACACGCACATAAAGACAAGGTGCCGGCGGAATGGATCCGTAAGCAGACCCTGGTCAATGCTGAGCGCTATATCACTCCGGAATTAAAGGAATATGAAGACAAAATTCTGAATGCGGAAGATAAAATGATTGCCATAGAGCAGCGTTTTTTTCTGGCATTGGTGCAGGAGACCGCTCAGTTTGTAACGCAAATCCAGCAAAACGCCAGAGTACTTGGTACCTTGGACGTGCTGATATCTTTTGCGCAGGTGGCCCTTTCCAATGGTTATGCGCGGCCAAAAATTTCAGAAACCGAGACACTGGAGATTAAAGACGGCAGGCATCCGGTAATTGAAAAGCAGCTAGCTCCGGGAGATAATTATGTGCCGAATGACATTTACCTGGATCACGATTCGCAACAGATCATGATTATAACAGGCCCTAACATGGCTGGTAAGTCTGCTCTTCTTCGGCAGACAGCCTTGACTGTTCTTATGGCCCAGATGGGCAGTTTTGTTCCGGCATCTTTTGCGCGGATAGGTATTATTGATAAGGTTTTTACGCGAGTGGGGGCTTCCGACAACCTTTCCAAAGGTGAATCCACCTTTATGGTGGAAATGACCGAGACAGCAAGTATCCTGAATAACCTCTCTGATAGAAGCCTGGTTTTGATGGATGAAATCGGGCGAGGCACGTCCACATATGATGGGATTTCCATCGCATGGTCAATAGTGGAATACCTACATAACCATCCTACGTATAGGGCAAAGACTCTTTTTGCTACGCACTACCATGAGCTGAACCAGCTTGCATCCGATTTTCCCAAAATCAAGAATTTCAATGTCTCAGTAAAAGAAGTGGGCAATAAGGTAATTTTTATGCGTAAGCTGAAGGCTGGTGGGAGCGAGCATAGTTTTGGTATCCATGTGGCTCAAATGGCAGGAATGCCTAACCCCGTTGTCTTAAGGGCGGCGGAGATTATGTCCCATTTAGAAAAGGACAAGGCTGTAGCAGAGCAACAGGAAAAGGTAAAATCTATCCCAAAAAACAATTACCAGCTCAGCATGTTCGAACTGGATCCGAAGTTTCAGGAAGCCAAAGATCTGATAGAAGGAATAGACATCAACGCAATTTCTCCTATAGAGGCTTTGTTAAAATTGCAT
Organism: uncultured Algoriphagus sp.; assembly: GCA_965651895.1. Classification (GTDB taxonomy): domain Bacteria; phylum Bacteroidota; class Bacteroidia; order Cytophagales; family Cyclobacteriaceae; genus Algoriphagus. The sequence continues at coordinate 14,899 of CBFGUY010000089.1, forward strand.
GAAATCAAAAAGAAAATGGAATCATAAGTGTTCCATTTTTGTATCTTGACTGTGTTTAGTTAGATAATTTACTTTTTATGGACAAGATATTGCTGAAAGATTTGCGAAAGCAAAACAAATACAGCCGCTTTTTTCAGAAGTGGAAAGAGCAGAAGTTTCAGAAAAATATCGAAGATGCGGGCAAGATCAAAGAACTGGAGCAGCTTAGTCAAAAAATCGGAATAAATGAAGGGTTGACTATAGCATGCTGTGATTATAGAACCCTGAATTGGGTTTTTATTACTGGAGACATCAAAGAACTGACAGGCTATCCTCTTTCCATGTATCGGAAAAAGGGAATGGAAACCACCTTTGCTCTGACTCATCCTGAGGACAGAGCCGAATTTGCCCGTTTTCAGAAAATAGTTTTTGAATGTTTCCATGGACTTACTATGGAAGAAAAGAACACCTTCGAATTTTCTTATACCACAAGGTGGGTTCATCGTATTACCAAAAAAACGACCTGGGTACTAGGTAAAGTGCGACCATATTTAATTGATGCTGCGGGAAATTTTGCAATGGATCTGCATATCATTATGCAACTATACACTCCTCCTAAGTCCAACGGTTATGATTGGAATTACTCTTATCAAAAAGAGGACGGATCCCGAATATTTGTTAGCAAGAATTCACCAGATAGTCGGATAGTTTCTCTGGCTAGAAAAGAGGAAGTGATCGTATCCTTAATACTGGATGGAAAAGAGTCAAAAGAAATAGCTCAGCAGCTGAATATTTCAGTGAATACTGTGGCCACACATCGTAAAAATATTCTGAAGAAGCTAAAGGCTAAAAATGTGGGAGAAATGACGAAAATATTATCTACGTACCCTTTATGATAGTTAGTTGAAAATCAGTGTCCAGGCAATATTTCTCATTAGTTTATTAAAAAATTATCTTCGAAATGCTTGTGTTTTTATTAATGACCCTTACCTTTGCATCCACAATTCAACTGAATTACGTTTCAGTTGACACAATGCGAGAGTAGCTCAGCTGGTAGAGCACGACCTTGCCAAGGTCGGGGTCGCGAGTTCGAATCTCGTCTCCCGCTCAAAAAGCCCTTGATTCAAGGGCTTTCTTGTTTCACGGCAATAGTAGCTCAGGTATGCCGGAGTGAAGCCGGGATGGTGGAATTGGTAGACACGCAAGACTTAAAATCTTGTGGCCGTAAGGCCGTGCGGGTTCGATTCCCGCTCCTGGTAC
>CBFGUY010000090.1:0-15941 GCA_965651895.1 uncultured Algoriphagus sp.
AAAGTTACATTTTTTTTGTTAGCGATTGTAACCTTATGGGGAGGCTGATGCATCCAATAAGAAAAAACAAAGGAACCATGGCAGAAACCATTTTAGTAACATTGATTATTTTCTCCAGTATTTTCGGGATCATCTTCACTTTCTTGACCACCCGAAATAAGGAAAGGCTTGCGCTCATAGAAAACGGAGCCGATGCAAAGCTGTTTAACTCCGGCAAAAAATACAGCTTTGGCCAGTTTATTCTGAACCTGGCACTTCTTGCGATAGGTGTGGGGATAGGTGTCCTGGTAGGTGCGATGTTCCATCACAACGGTATGGAAGATTCGGTTGCCTTTACATCCTGTATTTTTATATTCGGAGGAATAGGCTTGTTGGCAAGTGTTTTCATTAATAGAAAGCTTGACAAAGAAGACCGGTAAGTAATTTCTTCAATTATTGCTAAAAACCTTCTCTGTCAGGGGAAGGTTTTTTTGTGCTTTATTGCGAAAGGACTTTGCTCTCAAAAATCTGATTATTTTTGTAAAAAAAAACCGTTTTGGATCACGCAAAATTAGTATCAAGTTTCAGGGAAAAGGGTGTTTTGCACCTTAAGGAAGGAAACGGGAAAGTAATCACCCTCATGAAACCGGAAAATTGGAAGGCAGAGCTAGGAGAGGATTGGATATTTTTACTTTTTGATTTATTTCAGATCCGCACCATCTGCGAGCCTTTCTCAGAGGTTTCACTGGATATAGTTGAATATGCAGGTAAACCTACGATCTACCATAGTCCGGCAAACCGAATAATTAAAAATGGCCCGATAGTAGATGGGATCCTCCGATTTAGCCTCATCTTAGAGCCTAACTGGAATAAGCTGCTATTTCAGATCGCTCAGCCTGTTTTGGTAAAAATAGATACAGGGGAAGCTACGGGGCATCATACACCGGTTTTATTTCCACTTTTAAGTCCCGGAACTAAGGAAATGTTTTTAGGGCCAGATGGAGATGTTAAAATAATTAGAGGATGAACTTTAGAGCACGCCTTGACGAAATTGATGTCTTCGCCAAAGTCGCCAAAGCTGCGTCCAACTTAGGTGTGGAAACCTATGTAGTGGGAGGTTATGTAAGGGATTTGATTCTAAACAGAGAAAAGCAAGGCCCCAAAGATATTGATTTTACCTGTGTAGGCAGCGGGATAGAGTTGGCCAAAGAAGTTACCAAGCAATTTGATATCCATGTACCGCTTTCGGTGTTCAAAAATTTCGGGACAGCGATGCTGAAACTGGATGATTTGGAATTGGAGTTTGTGGGCGCTAGAAAGGAGTCTTACCGTGCCGATTCCCGAAATCCAATAGTGGAAACCGGTACGCTCCAAGAAGACCTAGAGCGAAGGGATTTTACTATCAATGCGATGGCCATTTCCTTAAATTCCTATAATTATGGGGACTTGCTTGATCCGTTTGATGGGCTGGCTGATATTAAAAGGAAGTTGATCCGTACCCCATTGGATCCGGATGTGACTTTTTCGGATGATCCGCTTCGTATGCTTAGAGCGGTGAGGTTTGCCGCACAGCTGGATTTTGATATAGATGGGGATACTTTCCATGCGATCAGTGAAAACGCCCATCGGTTGAAGATAATTTCGGGAGAACGTATCATAGTCGAGTTGAATAAGATTATTCAGGTGAAAAAACCTTCCTATGGATTTAAATTACTGTTTGCAGGTAAATTGCTTCATGAGTTTTTTCCGGAGATGGTGGATTTACAGGGAGTGGATTCCGTAGATGATAAGTCCCACAAGGATAATTTCTACCATACCCTACAAGTGCTGGATAATGTATGCCAAGTCAGTGATAACCTATGGCTGCGCTGGGCTGCGATCTTACACGATATAGCCAAGCCTGCTACTAAACGATTCAATAAAAAAGTAGGCTGGACATTTCATGGGCATGAAGATAAGGGGGCTAGAATGACTCCGGGGATTTTCCGTAGGCTAAAACTACCCATGGACGAGCGCATGAAATATGTGCAGAAACTAGTTAAACTACATTTACGCCCTATTGCTTTGGTCAAAGATGAGGTGACCGATTCAGCGATGAGAAGGTTGCTTTTTGAAGCGGGTGACGATATAGATGATCTGATGAAGTTGTGCAGAGCTGACGTCACCTCTAAGAACAACAAGAAAGTAAAACGATATTTGGAAAATTTCGATAAGGTAGCCCAGAAGCTTATCGAAGTAGAGGAAAAAGATCAGGTAAGGAACTTCCAGCCTCCGATTTCAGGAGAGGAAATAATGAGAATCTTTGATTTGAAACCTTCAAAAATCGTTGGGGATATTAAAGAAGAAATTAAAGAAGCTATATTGGAGGGGAAAATTCACAATAACCCTGTTCAGGCCCGTGAATTGATGCTGGAGATTGCCAAATCTAAAGGATTGTCCCCTGCATCAGATCTCCCAAATTCATAATTAAATCAAAAAAACAATTCAAATGAAGCACGTAGTATTCATGCTGCTTTTGGCCATTTGTGCCAGCACTACTATCGCCCAGACTGCAGACTCTGTGTCCAGGCTGGATCCTAAAATCAAGAAAAACTTAAATGCAGCTGATCAGGCTGCTTATCAATTGGCATTACGGTACAATGATGTAGCGGCAGCCAAGAATTCCCTTTATCAATTGATCGTCAGAAATCCTGATGACCTCCGCTATGTGGAAATGCTGGGATCTCTTTATTATGAAGCTGGACAGTCCATGTCGGCAGCACTTGTTTCCATGGACGTGTTGAAAGTCAATGATAAAAGTATTGCCTCTCTGGAGATAGCAGCATATTCCCTGGAGCAGGTAGGTGCTTTGGAGCGATCACTACCTTATTTCGAAAGTCTATATTTGCTGAGTGGAGATAATTTTAGTCTATACAAATCCGGCTATATTCAATATAGCTTGAAGAAATATTCTGAAGCTCTGAATTCTATGGACATGCTTCTGAAAAATTCTAAGGATGATGACAAGGTCGGCTTCCCGAAATCTCAGACCGAGACACAGGAAATCAGCATGAAAGCAGCTGCTTTGAATCTGAAGGGCATGATTTACCTGGATCAGGATTCGAAAACTGAGGCAAAGAAAGCGTTTGAAGAGGCTGTTGCCTTGGAACCAACTTTTGATTTGGCAAAAGAAAATCTTGCAAAAGTAAAGTAAGGGGATTTATGATTATCAGCAGGGGTACTAGCATCCAATATTCCTTTGATCATCGACAAATGGACAAAGAGTGCTCCAATGCTATTGTTGCCCAAACCCTAGGGCATTTTAATCTGATTTCTGGCAGGAAAACGGATATGTAATCTCCGAATCTGAAAGAATTTCCTAATAGAACCGGCTGAATGGCCGGTTTTTTTATGGTAAAAATGCACTTTGCAAGTGGTAATGTTGCCAAAAAAACAGTTCATGTGGGGTGAACAACAAAGAAAGATAGGAAGTAGCCTCCCTATCTTTCTTTGTTGTTTAATTGACGGGCAATTAAAGTTGTGCGTCCAATTTTTGTGATAATACAGATTTTGGAACTGCTCCAACTTGCTTATCTACGATTTCACCGCCTTTGAAGAAAAGAAGTGTAGGGATAGATCTGATTCCAAAAGCCTGAGCGACCGCAGGATTCGCATCCACATCCACTTTACCTACGACAGCCTTACCGTCATAATCTCCAGCTAGTTCTTCAACTACTGGCCCGATCATTTTACAAGGTCCGCACCATTCAGCCCAGAAGTCCACTAGGATCGGCTGTTCGGATTTGATGATTTCTTCAAAGTTTGCGTCAGTAATTTCGATTGCTTTTGACATTTTATATTAGGTTAATGATTTCTAAGATTTCAAATATATGAGCTAAAGCCTATACCAGATTAATAAGTTCCGTGGGATTTGATTTTTTTGACTATAGGTCATTGAGAAAAGCTATGGATCAAAGAATTAGATGTCCGTGAATTACTGCTAAAGGCTTACACTACCCGATAAACCACCTCTGGGATTTCTTTCAGTTCCTGGATCATTTCAGCACTGGGATCAATCGAGAATCTTTTGGAGAAAAGCTCCAAAGCAATATTCTCTTTGCGATCCACCACATCGAAATAGAGTTTGGCATCACCTTTATATTTTTCAGTGATTTTTTCCAGCTTCTCCATCAAGTCAAGCGAAAGGTCATCCAAATCTATATTTACCCTTAGCCCTTTTACCATTTTTCCCCGGATCTCATCGAGGAGGGTAATGTTGCTTATTTTGAATTCCAGTTCATTTTCTGCCCATCGTTTGCTCGCCACTGTTCCGCTGATGAACAGGAACCAGCCAGGCATAAAGTATTCTTTAAACTTCACATAATCATCTCCAAAAAGAAAGAAGGTAAATGCCCCCTGATAATCTTCTAGCGTAAGGGTGCCGAATGGCTTACCGTTTTTAGTGGTCCGGTGCGCAAAAGTGGATACAGAACCTGCAAGTTTGATGTCTGTCCGATTTCTTAGGCCCTCCAGATCGTTCAGATCGGGCAAAGAGGCATTAGTGAACGATTCTATCTCTAATTTAAACTGATCTAGCGGATGCCCTGAAATATATAAGCCCACTACTTCTTTCTCTATGTTTAGTTGCTGCAACTGGGTGAAAGGCTCCATCGGCGCAATGGTAGGAAGTGGTATTTCCATGCTTCCGGCTCCCCCGCCGAATAGGCTCACTTGATTGCTTTCTTCTTCTTGCTGCACTTTTTGGGCGTATTTCGTGGCTTTCTCGATCAGGTTCAGATCTCCGTCAGCTGCTTCCAAATATTGCCTTCTGTGGTGCTGTGGAAAGCAGTCAAATCCCCCCGCCATAGCCAAGGCTTCCATGGTTTTCTTGTTGAGAGCTTTGGAACTTACCCGCTTCGCAAAGTCGAAAATGTTCTTATATGTCCCATTTTTCTCACGCTCATCGATTATCGCGTCTACTGCCGCAGATCCGGCGCCTTTAATAGCTGCCATCCCAAAGCGGATCTCCCCGGCAGCGTTTACAGTAAAGCCATTTTTCGATTCGTTTACATCAGGGCCTAACACAGGGATTCCGGCCCGCTTACACTCTTCCATGAAGAAAGTCACTTGGGTGATATCGTTCATGTTATTGCTCAATACCGAAGCAAGGTATTCTGCCGGATAGTGTGCCTTTAGGTAGGCAGTTTGATAGGCAATCCAAGCATAGCAGGTAGAGTGGGACTTGTTAAACGCATAGGAGGCAAAAGCTTCCCAGTCAGTCCAGATTTTCGAAAGTTTCTTAGCGTCATGGCCTTTGGCAGAAGCCTGCTCCACAAATTTGGGCTTCATCTTATCTAGGACATCCTTCTGCTTTTTACCCATCGCTTTACGCAAAACATCGGCCTCGCCTTTGGTGAACCCTGCAAGTTTTTGGGACAAAAGCATCACTTGCTCTTGATAGACCGTAATCCCATAAGTCTCCTCCAGGTATTCCTTCATGTCCTCTAGATCGTATTCGATCGGTTCGATTCCATGCTTTCTTTTGATGAAGGAAGGGATATAGGCCAACGGTCCTGGTCTATACAAAGCGTTCATGGCAATCAGATCCGCAAAAACAGTAGGTTTCAGCTCCCGCATGTATTTCTGCATGCCGGCGGATTCATATTGGAAGATACCGACCGTTTCACCCCGTTGGAAAAGCTCATAGGTTTTGACATCATCGATAGGGAAGTGGTCTGCATCCAGCTCAATGCCATGTCTCTCCTTTACAATGCGTATTGCGGTTTTGATAAGAGTAAGGGTTTTTAGCCCCAAAAAATCCATCTTCAGCAAACCGGCTGATTCTACCACCGAGTTATCAAACTGCGTGCAGACCATGTCTGAATCCTTGGCCAAGGCTACCGGGACAAAGTTGGTAATGTCAGACGGCGTGATGATCACACCGCAGGCATGGATACCGAGGTTTCTCACAGATCCTTCCAGCATCGTGGCCTGGTTGATGGTCTTGGCTGATTCATCCTGACCTTTCGAAATGCGGATCAATTCATCAGCTTTTGCTATCATTTCACCCTGGCCCTTGAGTTTGTCTGATAGTGCGGCTCTGTTACCGGCCAAGCCAAAAAGAGCCTTCAGTTTGATGTCAGGCACCAAATTGGCCAATCTCCCGGCCTCTGCCAGCGGAAGGTTCAGCACTCGGGCGGTATCACGGATAGCGGATTTTGCAGCCATGGTGCCATAAGTGATGATTTGGGCTACCTGATTGGAGCCATATTTCTTGATTACATAATCAATAACCCGCTGTCTGCCTTCATCGTCAAAGTCAATATCAATATCGGGAAGGGATACCCTGTCCGGGTTTAGGAATCTCTCAAAAAGGAGTTTGTACTCGATGGGATCGATATTGGTGATTCCCGTGCAATACGCTACGGCTGAACCGGCAGCGGATCCACGGCCTGGGCCAACGGAAACTCCCATTTTTCTTGCTTCCACAATGAAATCCTGTACAATCAAGAAATAGCCGGGATATCCTGTATTCTCAATGGTAGCAAGCTCAAAATCTAAACGTTCCTCGATTTCTGGGGTGATTTCTTTATACCGTCTTTTTGCCCCCTCGTACGTTAAGTGTCTCAGAAAAGCGTTTTCACCCCGTTTCCCTCCATCCGTCTCATCTTCAGGATGTTTGAATTCTTCGGGGATCTCAAATGCCGGCAGGAGAACTTCCCTGGCAAGTTTATAAGCTTCTATTTTATCGGTGATTTCCTGGGTACACTCGATCGCCTCAGGAAGATCTGCAAATAGCTTTTTCATCTCGTCCGGAGACTTGATGTAGAATTCGTCATTTGGAAAGCCGTAACGGAATTCCCGACCACGTTTTCCTATGTACTTTTTAGGTTTGTCATAAAGCTCCCCGTCTTTCACACAAAGCAACACATCATGAGCCTTCGCATCTGATTTCTCAGCATAATAGGCATTGTTTGCCGCAAAATATTTGACCCCGTATTTTTTTGCGAATTCGAGCAGCACTTCATTAACCTTTTCCTCCTCTGGTACTCCATGGCGATTGAGCTCTACATAAAAATCCTCCCCAAACTGCTCTTTCCACCAGACAAAAGCTTCCTCGGCCTGAGTCTCTCCCACATTCAAAATCAAAAAGGGAATCTCTCCCCAAAGACCGCCGGTGGAGGCAATCAGGTCGCCCTTGTATTGGACTAGCAGTTCTTTGTCTATCCGGGGAACATAATAAAATCCCTCGATATTGGCATAGGAAGCCAGTTTCGCCAGGTTGTGATAACCGGCTTTATTTTTTGCGATGAGTACTGTCTGGTAGCCGTCGTCTTTGTTGCTTTTGTTTTTTCGGTCTCTACACAGGTTGAATTCACATCCCAAAATCGGCTTGATGTCTTTTCCCATCGCTTCTTTGACGAAGTGAAATGCGCCCATCATATTGCCATGGTCGGTCATGGCTATTGCCGGCATACCCAATTCTTTGGCACGGGCTACCATTGCAGGGATTTCACAGGTAGCCTGAAGTACCGAGTACTGACTGTGCACATGCAAATGTGTAAAAGGTATGTCAGTCAAGTCTGAAATGTCAGCTTTGCCAGCCTGTTTCAGTACATCTTTTGCTGCTGCTTTTTGCGCATCTTTTGCTTGTGCAAAATTGGCTTCCTCCAGTGTAGGGGCTTCGTAGTGTACTTCGGAAATTGATATTCCCGCTTCCGGTGCCTGTACGCCCTGGGTGATCAATCCAAAGAAACACCGGGCTGTGGCATCCACATCATAGGCTGCATCGTGGGCGTCACCGAAGTCTTTGCCAAAAAGCTTTTGGTGTAATTCAGTGAGGGTAGGCCATTTGTATTTGCCCCCCCGTCCTCCCGGGAGCGCACAGAAGTCCGTAGAGATGTCTTTAGTGTCCAGCTGCTGCGCGGAGAGCGGCATGGTAGCTTCTGCCCGATAATATTCTGAGCCGACTACATTGACATCAAACTCTACATTGTGACCGACCAAGTACTTGGCTTGCTTTACATCTCCTTCGAAGATTCCAAGAACCTGCTTCAGGTCATGGCCTTCCGCCAAGGCGCGTTTGGTGGAGATTCCATGAACTTTTTCCGCATTGTAAGGGATAGTAAATCCTTCAGGACGGATGATGTAGTTATGATTCGAGATCAGATTTCCCTTTGCATCATGCAGCTGCCAGGCGAGCTGGACCAGCCTGGGCCAGTTGTCCACATCGGACATGGGGGCATTATAATCGCGGGGAAGACCTGTGGTCTCGGTGTCAAAAATTAAATACATACAGCTTGGGGAATTGAGACTTCAAATTAGGGCTAATCTCTGGTAGGAGGCAAGTGATGAGGGGGTAATTGTCGGATTTTATACCAAATTAAAACAAGTCGGCTTACAAGGTCTGGCTAAATCGCATTTTGAAATTGAGCAAGTTGAGAAGGTGGGGTTGAGATCTACTATCTCAAAGAAGTTCCTTTGTTAATACAGAAATCCGAGCAAATAAAGCGGGATTTGCTTTCCCCAGCCAATTTCTATTTCATCTGAAAAAACCAGATGGTTTTCATGATGTATTACTTGATTTGGGGTTTTGTTCTTGCCGCCTATTTCTAAAAGAATTTCACCGTTTAGCATAAAATCTCCTTTCGCAGGATGCGTGACTTCTATGTCCGAATTTTGCAGTTGATCTAGTGCAAAAGTCTCCCTTATATTTCCGGCATTCCAACCTTTTTCGGATAAGGATTTGATCAAATTTGCATTAGAGAGGAGGATTTTTTCCGGTTTATTCATCAGGCTGATTCCTTTAGTTGAAGATCTGAGATTTCGAATTAATCTTGCTTCCTCCAAAACATGTAGCATTTCAAGTAGAATTGGCCGGGTTGTTTCTATTTGCGCTGCGAGCTTGGAGATATTTGGCGTAAAAGGGACAGACTCTGAAATTATGTAAAGAAGTTTCTTCAGCTTGTTTTGAGTGCTTACGGATATATCCTTTGCTTCGGGTAGGTCATAATCGATGATTATATTAATGATTTGTTGTAAGCGAAAACTATAATCTTCAAGCCCTTCTTTAAAAAAAGGGTAGGATCCATAGGTTAGAAATTCTTGAAAAAACTTTAAAGGAGATTCAAGTGTTTGCTTTAATTCTCGGGCGATCTCCACATGATTTTTTTGAATATGCTCGAATGTGTAAATAGGAAATGTCCAGTTATATTTCAAGTGAAGGAATTCACGAAATGATAGCGCACTTAGCTCATAGAACAAAACTCTCCTACTTAGATCCACGCTCGATTTTTGCAACTCAAGGATTGATGATCCTGAAAAAGCAATTTGAAGATCCGGGTAAAAATCATAGAGATTTTTTATTTCCCTATGCCAATCTGGGTATTTGTGAACTTCATCCAAAAAAAGTTTTCTTCCGCCAGCTTGATAGAATGTTTCTCCGGTTTCTAGCAAGGTGTTATTTTTAAAATAAAGATCATCAAGAGAAAAGTAAATCGCTTTTTCTCCATAATCTGACCTTTTGAGATGTTGTAGCATCAAGGTAGATTTCCCTGTTCCACGAGCGCCTTTTATTCCAATTGCCCTGGCTTGCCAATTGATTTTTGTGGAAAGAGCTCTCTCGAAATCCAATTGAATTGCGGAAAGTAAATTTTGATATCTGCGGACGAGTTGTTGCATTGTGTCTTCAAAGATACATAAAATCTGACTTACTGTATCTTTGAAGATACAAAATTTAAGTATTTATGTACCTGAGAGGTTGCAATCACTCATCTCTTATCCTCCCAAGGCATGTAAATCACCTTTTTCGTTTCAAAAAATTCTTCCTTGAAATAATCTTCCAGGTGGTACACGACATAAGATTTTCCTAATTCCTCCATTTCTTCATCGACTTCCCCGCCCTTCAGGTAGAGAATACCGTTGGGGTACTCATTGATATCTTCCTTGCGGATTTTGTTTTTCACCCAAGGATAAAAATTGGCCATGCGAGTCACTGCCCGGCTGATCACAAAATCATATTTCCTGACCAACTGCTCGGCTCTTGCCTGCTGTGCTTCTACGTTGGATAGTTTTAGTTGCTTTACCACATCTTTTACCACGGTAATCTTTTTCCCTATGGAATCTACCAAATGGAAATGGGTATCGGGAAACATGATTGCAAGAGGGATTCCGGGAAATCCACCACCAGTTCCTATATCCAATACTTTCGTGCCCTGGACAAAAGGCATTACTTTCACGATACCCAGAGAGTGAAGTACATGATGAACGTAAAATTGCTCCATGTCTTTACGGGAGATCACGTTGATCTTCGAATTCCAGTCTTCATAAAGTTCCTGAAGCTGGTCAAATTGAGACAACTGAACTTCTGTAAGGTGAGGAAAATAAGACTGGATAAGCTGAGTACCAGAGTTCATTAAATGTGTTTTTGTTTGCCCGCGGCAATTTCGTAAAGTAATTCTCTCGATCTGTGAAGTTGGGCCTTCACTGTGCCCAAAGGTTTTTCGAGTTCTTGGGCGATTTCTTCATAGCTCAATTCATCAAAGTACCGGAGTTGTACAAGTTTGCGGTATTTAGCCGGCAGCTTGTCCACAAATATACGTACCATCTCGATCCGTTGGGTCCTGATGAATTCGTCCTGCGGGTTATTGTCATCATCTTCCACGTCAATTGTGACCGAGTTTCCACCGTCATCGGACATGGTGGTATTCAGGCTCATTGTTTTAAGCTTTTTCTTCCGGATAAAATCAATGGTATTGTTAGTGGCGATCCGAAATAACCAGGTGGAAAAGGTGTAGTCCTTCTTAAACCGATGAAGGTTTTTGAACGCTTTGGCAAACGCCTCCATGGTGAGATCTTCCGCATCATCTGCATCCCGGATCATCTTCAGGATCATATAATACACGGCCTTTTTATAGCGCTTCATCAAAGACGCGAAGGCCTGCTGGTCTTTTTGCCCGACCGCCTGATCGATCAACTCAAAGTCTTCTAGTGCTTTCTTAGAAAATCCGCGTTCGTTTATTTCCATTGGATGTCTTTTGCCTGATGGGATATGGTCCCTAAAATCCAAAAATAACCTAAATACAGGAAATCCAGCATCCAGATATGTTTCGGTGGTTTAGTTCCTTGGATCTTTTTCTCAGCAGCTTTGAATATAAGCGTAACAAGTAAGGACCTTAGTAGGATAATACCGAAAACTATGGAAAAATGTTCCCAGCTTTGGGCTAAACCCAAATAAATAAGTAAACCAATGCCAAAAATCCAGAAAAATGCATGGGAAAGACTGAAAAGTCCAATCTTCCTTTTATCCGCCCCATCATAATATTTCCCGGCGTTCAGGTGTCGTTTCTTTTGTATTAAATATTCCTTGCGGGTTTCCTTAGGTTTGGAAATCGTGTTCGCCTCTGGGTCAAGTACGATGGCTGTATTTTTTCCTGTGGTATAAAGATTGACAAAGAGATCATCGTCCCCACCTTCTATATGCCATAGTTTTTTGAACGCTTTCACTTCCATGAAGAAACTTTTACGATAACACAGATTCCTTCCTACCGCCATAAAAGGTCGCTTCCACAGCCCAAATGACATATAGTACAGCGCTGTAAGCAGAGTCTCAAACTGAATCCAATTGTTGAGAAAACCTGGCTTCTGCTCGTAGCCGGAAAAACCCACAGCAAAGGTTTTCTTCTGGTTTCTTACCGGTGCGGTCATTTTTCTGATCCATTGGCTGGATTCGGGCAGGCAATCGGCATCAGTGAGGAGAATCACGTCGTGTTTGGCTACTTTGATTCCTAGAGTCAGTGCATATTTCTTTGCGGTGACATGTAGAGGAGTGTACTTCACCGTGACAGAACGGAGCTTAGGGTACGCTTCCATCATTTTCTCCAAAAGCCTTTTGGTTCTATCCGAAGAGCGGTCGTTGACTATCATGACGTCAAAAACAGGGTAGTCCTGCTCGAAAAGCTTCGGGATGAGTGTTTTAAGATTAAGGTATTCGTTGTGAGCACAGATTACTATTGTGACTCCTTCTTCACTATCTGATAGGGATTGATCCGTATTACCTGGGTAAAAGGCCGACTTTCCAAAAATAACCAAGAGGTAAACCGCCTGGATGAGTATTCCGATTCCGAAGAAAAACCAAAGTAAAAATAGGCCCATAGGTCGCTTTTGCAGCGCAAATATAAAATCAAATTCAGCAAACCATTTAAGAATAAGCGTATATTTTTGATGGAAGCCTTTTGCTTTTTGGCTAAGCCCCATAGACAACGGCTTGCTGTTATGTGAAAGAATAATTTCAGGATTTATCAAGTTTTTGTGTTCCAGAAAATCACATTTGATGACATTTTCCAAAAATTGCAATAGTGACTCGACGGAGGTTTTGCAGATCTAATTGGGGCTTTACTCATTTTCTTCTATTTTGCCATTCGACTTTTTTGGAATGAAAGCAGAAGAAAGCAGTAACTTATCTCAAGAGGAAATATTACAGGCTCTCCGGAAGAATGACTCCCATGCAGTGGAATTACTCTACCGGACATGTTGGCCAATTGTAAAAAATCACATCATGAGTAACAGTGGATCCCTTCAGGAAGCAGAAGATGCATACCAAGAGGCTTTTTTGGTCTTTTGGAATAAAACCAAGCAAGACAGTTTCACTTTGTTTCCCGGTGCGACCCTACAAGCGTTTTTGATCCAAATCACCAAAAAACTCTGGTTGTATCACCTCAGGGAAAACAGAAAGATGCACCCCCTTACCATGGAAGAAATTCCCGAGCTGCAGGAGGAAGTCGTTGTGGAGGAAATCGACCTGGTTCAGGCGACATGGGCCGTATTTCGGAAACTTGGAGAAAAATGTCAGCAGATTCTAAAGGCATTTTACTTTGAGAAAAAAAGTATGGATCAAATCGCTCAAGAAATGGACTTGACTCCACAAACTGCCCGAAACAGCAAGTATCGCTGCATCAAAGAAATGAAGTCAAAACTTAATCCCTGATCGGTGAAGCACTTTCCCAACATATCTCCCGAAAGACTCGAGCAGATCGAGCGCTACTTCCGCAATCAGCTATCTCCCGAGGATAGATCCGCTTTTGAAACCATGCTCTCCCAAGATGGGGAGTTGCGGAAAGAGGTGGCTCATGTAAAAGAAAGCCTTCGGGTTCTAGAACTGAGTCTGATGAAAGATGAGATCAGTAATTACCATAAAAGATTGCCAAGTGTCCGGCAACACTGGATTAAACCTTGGCAGAAAGTGGCAGCTGGCGGTATCGGATTTCTGTTGATTGCGTGTGCTTATTTCTTGCTTCGTCAGTCTCCCGAGGAAAAGCTATACCTCACTTATTTTGAGCCTGACCCTGGATTGGTCACGGCCATGAACCCTTTTTCTGATTATGAGTTTGATCGCGGGATGGTCGATTACAAAACTGGGGATTACCGAGGTGCCACCAAAAGATGGGAAAATCTGTTGGACGAGGGGTATGACTCGGATACGGTCCAGTTTTATCTAGGTAATTCTTACCTGAAGTTGGGAGATTTGGAGCTTGCCATGGAAAGTTTTGATGCCGTTACTACAGACTCTCTTTCGGTATTCCGCTCCGATGCCTTTTGGTACCAAGGGCTGATCCACCTAAAAAATGGAGATCGGGAAAAAGCGATCAAAGCCTTTGCACAATCCGATTTTCCTCAGGCAGCTGAACTCATTCAAAAGTTAAGGGAATAAGCATGTTAGGTTTTCGTTTTTTTTACTTGCTGTTAACTTTCACTCTCTTGATCCAAGATCAGCAGGAGACACCTCTGCAAAAACTTCAAGCGACCCAAAACCCCGAAGAAACCAGTCTCTTGTTGGATCAGTTTATTCAGGAGGTGATCTGGAAAATGGAAGGTAAAAACCTCGACCAAGAACTTGATCAGCTGCTTGCCATTGTGAGATCGGGTGAGTCACAGGTTCTGGAACAATTTCTCGGCAAAGTAGAGCCGTTGGATTTACCTCAGTCCGTCCAACTGGAGATTTTCAAAAAAACAGCCCAATATTATTCTGATCAGGGGGAACTGTCAAAAACCAAGGCAATCTATGAGGACTTGTTAGGAAAGTTTGGTGAAAAGATTTCTCTGGAAGAGTCGGCCAAGCTCAAAAGTGACTTGGGAGAAATCTTCCACCGGATGGGAGAACTCAGTCAAAGTAAGAAATGGCACTTGGAGGCGAGAGGAGAATTTGAGCGAAGTGGTGTTTTGAATGGAGAAAACCAGTACATCTCCGCCCAAAATCTAGGACTGGTGTATTGGTACCAATCCCAGTTTGATTCTTCTTTTTACTATTTCGGCCAAGCGATGGAACTTTTGGAAGATTTGGAGCCCAGTCCAGTCAATCAGGTCTATCGCAAAGCCATGCTCAAGAGCAATCTTGCCGGATTGTATAATTTCACTGGGCAGGCAGCCAAAAGTATGGAGGAATTGAATTCCGCCGTTTTGCTGCTCGATGAATTTATCAGGCAAAATCCTGATGCCAAGGAAAGGGAGCAGGCGCAGACCAATTTTTTTAACGGGAAAACCAATTTGGCCGGCATCTATCGGGGAATCGGGGATTATCACCGGGCATTGAAGCTCTTGCTGGAAGCAGACTTGACAAGTCGTGAGCACCTGCAGGGCCTGCATCCCAAAATTGTCGAACGCAAGATCATGATCGGTCAAACCTACCGCCAACTCAAAGATCATACACATGCAGAAACTTGGCTAAAGGAAGCCCAAGAGGATTTGGAGCAAATGGAAGGCGGTTACCCTTTGATGTGGGGTGATTTGCATTACACTTTGGCTTTGCTCTATGAAGAAAAATCGGAGACTAGTCAGGCAGAATTTCATTATGATCAGGCTGGAAGCAATTACGGATCCATCATGAGTGACTTTTATGACCCAATTTTTTTAGAGTATATGGGGCATGCGGCGGATTTTTATTCCAAAAATCAGAAAGCTCACAAGGGCCTGGAAATGGTACGAAAAGCCTTGGACTATTCCGTCTGGGCTCATGGTGAGCAAGTGGATCGAAATTTCCTTCAGTATTTTTTTACTGCAAGGGTCTTGTATAACGTGGGCCAATTTGAAGAATCAAAACGCCAGGTTATCAAGGCCGAACAGCTTTTGACTAGAAGAATGAAAAATGCGGAGAGTTTGATTGATTCCCTGCAAGCCCAATTGGAATTGCCTCAGATCATTTTGTTGAAGTCACAGCTGGAAGATCAACTCAATAAGGAAAATAGCCTGGCTCACTTACAGCAGGTGGATGCTTGGATGGAGGATGCGTTGGATATCCTGGAGGTACGAAAAACGCTTCTTTATGAAATTGAGGATCAGGGAATTTTGACTGCGAGAAATCGGGAATTGATGGATTTTTATAAAAGTGTTTTGCTTAGGCTTTATTCCCAAACTCAAGAGGAAAACTATCTCGACAAACTGCTTACTCTGCACGAGTCTTCCATTTACGCTCGGCTGAGAAGTCGGATTCTCGCTCAGAAATCGGTCAAATTCAGAGATGTTCCCGCAGAGTGGGTCATGCGTGAAGACTCGATCCGGGCTCAATTCGATACCATGTGGGAAGAGGGCGGAGAAAGGGTGGAGTTTGACAAACTGCTTTCGGAGTGGAAGGCGTTTCTTGATGAGTTAAAGTCTGCCTACCCGGCGTATTTTGAGTTGCGTTACGGAAAAGCTTGGAAAGAATTTGTTTTCGAACCGGCTCAAGAGCCCTTGATCCAGTGGATTCAGGTGAATGATCAGCTTTGTGCGGTAGTGGAAACCAAGGGTAAAAGAAATTTTGTGGACATCGGCGGTATTCCTGGAGAGATCAATAAACTCCTTTCCAAAGAGCTTTCGCTCGAGGAATATAGTCAGGCAGCCTTTGCGCTTTACCAGCAACTGTGGAAACCGATCGAGCAGTATATCGGATTCGGATCTGTGACAGTGATTCCCGATGGAAGGCTTTTTAGTTTGAATTTAGAGCAATTGGT
>CBFGUY010000091.1:0-15500 GCA_965651895.1 uncultured Algoriphagus sp.
AAAACTCTTGATCGGGTGGAGATTTTGAGGGAATTGCGCTTGGGTATTTTCGATGTGCTTGTGGGGGTGAATTTGCTGAGAGAAGGGTTGGATTTACCTGAAGTTTCTTTGGTTGCAATTTTGGATGCGGATAAAGAAGGTTTCCTCAGAAAT
The DNA here is from genome assembly GCA_965651895.1 of uncultured Algoriphagus sp. Classification (GTDB taxonomy): domain Bacteria; phylum Bacteroidota; class Bacteroidia; order Cytophagales; family Cyclobacteriaceae; genus Algoriphagus. The sequence continues at coordinate 154 of CBFGUY010000091.1, forward strand.
GAACGAAGCTTGGTGCAAACTATAGGACGTGCGGCAAGGAATTCCGAAGGCCGTGTAATCATGTATGCAGATAAGATCACAGACTCCATGCAGTCAGCGATAGATGAAACCAAGCGTAGACGTGCGCTACAGATTGAATACAATACGGAGCATGGTATTACACCTACAACCATCTTGAAATCGCATGATAAAATCATGGGTCAGACGAAAGTTGCCGATTCCAAGAAAAATGCGAAGTTCTATGCCGAGCCTATGCCAGGTGAAGAAAGCATGGCGGCGGATCCGGTGGTGCAGTACCTAAGTAAGGATAAACTGGAAAAACTGATTGCCCAGACCCAGAAACTGATGGAGAAAGCCGCCAAGGAACTCAATTTCATGGAAGCTGCACGGCTTCGGGATGAGTGGCAGTCTCAAAAATCCAGATTGGAACAATTGAATAGAGGGGTAAGTAAATAAAGGGTTTAAACCGCGGAGGACACAAAGGATACGCAAAGAGCACTATGGTTCGGTTTGCCTTTCTGACGTTATGTGGAACGGGCATGCATTTAATTCCGTCCTTGGATGATTACTACAGAGTCGAAGCGAGCCTTACATTAAATTTGCCATTCATAAAATTAACTCATCATCTCTACTGAAAATTTACAAAAATGACGCTGCAGGAAGTGAAGTCTCTCGCTGCAAAAGGAGAGGGTTTGAGAATAGAGTTTAAGAAGAAGGCGACTTTTCCGGAGAAAATTCTCCGTGAATTAATCGCCTTTGCAAATACTTCTGGAGGTGATTTGTTGATAGGAGTGGATGATGACGGGACAATTTCCGGGCAGCGTTATATAGAAGAGGAGGTATTTGTTATGGAAAAAGCAATCAGGGAGCTTATTCTCCCGGCATTGGATTATGAATTATTTACCCTGAAGATTAATGAGAAAAAAGGAGTGGCTGTTTTCAAGGTTCCTATGAGTCCCAACCGTCCACATTACCTCAAGGTGAAGGACAGAAAACAAGCTTTCGTCCGTGTTGAGGATCGATCAGTTCAGGCGAGTAGGGAAGTTTGGGAGATTTTGCGTAGAGGGAGAAATCCTCGGGACATGGTTTTTACCTATGGTAGAAAGGAAGAAATTTTGATGAAGGCTCTCGGGGAAGCTGACAAAATCACCCTGAAGGAATTTGCGAAGGCGGCGAGTCTGCCGAAGTTTCTGGCGTCTAAAACGCTGGTTCGTTTGGTTTTGGCCAATGTGCTTGAGATCCATCCACAGGAGGCGGAGGATTTTTTTACGTTGAAGGAGTAGGTTGATGTGGATTACAAACCCGACGGTTTATCCTCGGGATAGCAAACCCGAGGAGCGTGAGGAGCTTATAGAGGTAGCCCTATCCCTGTCCTTTCCGTAAATCCTATATTTCCCTGAAGCCCTCCGGTGTGGATCATCAGGATTTTGGAGCCTTTTGGGAAATAGCCCGTACGGATGAGCTCCCAGAGCCCCAAAGCCATTTTTCCGGTATATATCGGGTCAAGTAAGATCCCGAAACTCTCGTAAAACCACCAGATGAAATCGATCAGCTCTTGGGTGTGTTTGGCATAGCCGCCAAAGTGGTAATTAGTAAAAATCTCATAGGATCCTTGACTGCCTAGCTGATAGGCACCCATCAGATCAGAGATTTCATTCTGTATAAATTCTCCCTTTAGAGAAGAGAAGCCGAGGAGTATTTGCTTTTCAGAAAGTGAAGAATAGAGCCCTGCAAAAGTGCCTCCAGTGCCGATAGAGGAGCAGATAAATGAGAATTGCTGATCTTCAGAGCCCAGGATTTCGGAGGTTCCCTGGATCGCCAATCCGTTGGTACCTCCCTCTGGGATCAAATAATAATCCCCGAACTTCTCTTTCAGACCCGCTAGAAATTCAGGTTCTGCTTTTTTTCTGTAGGTGGTTCTATCGATAAAGTGAAGTTGCATCCCTGCTTCTTTGGCACTGGAAAGTGTGGTGTTGAGGGGTTCCGGTTTTTCTCCCCGTATGATACCAATGGCCTCTAGATTTTCAGCTTTTGCGGCTTGGGAAGTTGCATAGATATGATTAGAAAAAGCTCCTCCAAAGGTCAGGATCTTAGTTTTTTCTTCTGATTTTGCTTTTTCCAGATTGTATATGAGTTTGAAAAATTTATTTCCGGAAATGGCAGGGTGTACCAGGTCTAATCGTTTTACCGCCAGCTCTACCCCGTTTTCTTCAAGGAGGGGGTGATCAATAGACTGTATAGGTATTGGATTTGGGTGCAGCATTTGTGGTGCTTTTTTGAAGAGATGCCAAAGTTAAGCTTGATAATCTTATTTTTGCAGCATGAGCATGCACCCAGAGGAAGATTTTGATGAGGAAGAGTTAGAGCTTTATGAACATTACAAGTTTGTAATAGATAAAGGTCAGACTCCTATTAGAATCGATAAGTTTTTGACAGATAAAATAGCTTTTGCCACACGTAATAAGATACAGCAAGCCATAGATGTGGGCTCTATCCAGGTAAACGGGGAGTCAGTTAAGGGCAGTTATAAGGTAAAACCGCTGGACGATATCCGGGTGCTGATGGGCAAGCCTCCGCGTGATACTGAAGTGCTACCGGAAGATATCCCACTTGATTTTGTCTATGAGGATAAGTATCTCTTGGTGGTAAATAAGCCTGCGGGCATGGTGGTACATCCTGCCCACGGCAATTGGTCTGGGACATTGGTGAATGGACTAGTGTATCATTTCCAGCATCTCCCAGAGATGAAAGGGAATGAAGGACGACCTGGACTGGTACACAGAATAGACAAGGACACTTCAGGTTTGCTGGTAATTGCCAAAGCCGAGGAGGTGATGACACATCTTGCCAAGCAGTTTTTTCATCATACCATTGAGCGGACGTATATGGCCTTGGTGTGGGGAGAGCCGGAAGGGGACTCAGGCACGGTCACTGGACATGTGGGGCGCAGTGCCAAAAACCGTAAGGTGATGGACGTCTATCCAGACGGCAGTCAGGGAAAACATGCGGTAACCCATTGGAAAGTACTGAAGAGACTGAGGTATGTATCACTGATCCAGTGTAATCTGGAGACGGGGCGGACACATCAGATCCGGGCACACATGAAATACCTGGGACATCCGCTTTTCAATGATGCCATGTACGGAGGGGATAAAATCCGTAAGGGAACCCAATTTTCCAAATACAAAACCTTCGTACACAATGCATTTGAGCTTTTGCCCCGTCAAGCCCTCCATGCAAAGTCGCTAGGTTTTATTCACCCGGTTTCCAATGAGAAGTTATTTTTTGAGGCTCCTTTGCCAGAAGATTTTCAGTCGGTTTTGGATAAGTGGGAGAACTATGTAAATTTTGAATAATGATTTTGATTGATGAATCGCTAATAAATTAAATAAAATGGTGTCAATTCGGCAATAAAATAGCTGTTTTTAGCTTGTTTTGGCAATATTGAACTCTTTCATTGAAAAACCGTCAATATGAAGTCTATAATTTAGATGGATTTTAACGATAGTGTATTTTTCAATCGTTTTCATTAAAAATACTGTAAATATTTAGAAATATTTTTGAATTATTTTTAATAAACAAACCGACCTGCTATATTTGAATCATACAAAGAGAGCAAACAAACGGTAAGCACTCAAAATACATTGAAATTACACTACACTGTAGGATGTTGAAATTGGCAGACAAGCCCTCCTGTCTCGGGGGTGGAGGTCATAGGACAAAGCATTTAGCGAGCTCGTAAATTTGCCTAACTACTCCGTGGAGGTTCGAATCCTTCTCCTACAGCAGGTTATTTTGGGTTTATTGTTAATTGACTAAAACCATGGAATTTTGTTTCATGGTTTTTTTTATGTCCTTTTTTTCTGAACGTCAATAAGGTATTTCCCGCAGACCTGACTGCCGTTAGGCAGGTGGTCGCTGAAGAAGACGCAGATCTTCTCAGATAGTCTATTTAAAGAGGTTTCTCTCTCCCCTCCATTTCTGAAGTCTCAACTCATGTGAGTTTTTGTCTCCGTTTCCTGATATTTTGATTTGTGGGCATATATCCCAATAACATTTGGTGAAAGTGTTCCAAGTACTCATTATTAAATCATTAATATGAGACTATGTTTTGATGTGTTTTTTATAAATAATTTATTGTAACCATTAGAGTATTGATTATACTGTAAAAAAATAAATTAAATCTTATCAAAATTTTAATAAACGAATGGTATTTCTAATTTTGACCCAGCAAAATTTAAAACTGTCGTAGAAAATCAGTCTCGGTCAGTTTCTAATACTTGCTTTTCAGACCTATTGAACTTTGGTTTTATACAAAAGCCGTCCTGCATGCACAAGGCCTGCAATTAGTACAAATACATCATTGTAGGATGTTGAAATTGGCAGACAAGCCCTCCTGTCTCGGGGGTGGGGAATAAAGAATAAAGCGTAATTCAACCGGACTATTGCCTAACAGCCCCGTGGAGGTTCGAATCCTTCTCCTACAGCTATGAAGCAGCACATATGTGCTGCTTTTTTTAGTTGGAATTGACTCTAATTGCCTATTTTAGACAAAAATCATTGCTGTATGGCAGAAGAGCAGAAACAGAAACACTCCAGGCATCCCTTTAGAAAGAAGGTGCTCAGGGGAGTTATGTTTACTTTTCTCGCCCTCCTGTTTTTGGAATTTGTAGTTTATTTTGGGGCTAATTTGCTCCTTTCCAATTGGGCGAGGCAAAAAATCAATGAAGTAGCTAAAGATGTTTATGTAGTTGATTTTAATAGAGTAAGGGTATCTCTGTTTCGGCGTGCGGTGTTTATGGATGGCATAATTATGAAGCCGATAGGGGAGCGGAGGCCTGAGCAGAACCAGGCATTGTTTGATTTGACCTTGGATCAGTTGGCATTAAATGACCTTTGGTTTGATTTTTCGGATAGGGTGTTATATGTAGGCAACATTAAGTTTGACAACCCGAATATCAGTATGGATCTGCCTCCGCGTACGGATCGTAGTGGAAAGGATGGGGAGAAGGATGATATGCAAAGTGGATCACCGGTCAAGGCTCTGGAAGATGAGCTTAAAAAGATTATTGCTAAAAGTAATTTTCCCGGGGTGTATATCAGTGAATTGGAAATTGACCATGCGGATCTGTTCTTTTTGAATTTTTTGAGCCATAATTCCCTTAAAGCGGAAAATTCCAGATTACTGGTGCGAGACATTGACTGGAGAAGTAGTGAGGAATGGGACACTCCTTTTAATGCTGCTGGATTTGAGTTTGATCTGGATGATGTGATTTTTCCCTTGCCTGATGGTGTACATGCTATTCAGTCTGAAAAAGTACATATAAGTTCTCTTGACAATGTGATAGATATCAGTGGCTTCCGGCTGAATTCTGACAAGACAATAGAAAGTAAGGCCTATTACGATGTTTACTTGGGAAAACTCCGTGTAGGAAACGTCAACCTAAATGAGGCATTTATGACCTCCAATGTAATGATTGATGAAATAGTGCTGAGAGACCCTGAGTTTAAGGTTCAGAACAGCATTTCCAGCCAGGCTGACAGTACGGCTACAGGGGATCTGAATGAGTTGATTATAGGGATATTAAAATCTTTCGAAGTAAAGGAATTGTCAGTCAATAATGGGAAGTTTACAACACATGAGCTAGAAGACACGCTGAAAAACCGGATTGATATTCAAAAGCTAGATTTCAAGATGATCAATTTTTACCTAGGGGAAGACCAATCCAGGAAGACAGATCAGTTTTTTTATGGAGAGGAAGCGGCTATGGATCTAGAGAATGCGGATTTATATTTCTCTGATAATGTCCATGTAATATACGGGGATAGGGTTAGTGTCTCTTCTTTTAAGGATGAGATTGTCATTGAGAATGTCAGAGTAGAACCTAGAGAGAAGTCTCTGGATGAGCATGATGCGAATCATATTTTGAGGATCGAATTGCCTAAACTGGTATTGTCTAACGCTAATCTAAAGCGCCTTTATAATGAGGGAGTATTTAGCATAGGTGAAATGCTGGTGCAGTCGCCTAAGGTGGAAATCACCGAGCTTACCAGCAAGGAAGAGCCTGCTAACAGGGAAGTGGTAAGGCAACTTCTGGAGGGTTATCTCAATGAGGTCGCCATAGGCAAAATGGATTTAAGAGAGGGTGAGGTGCAGTTTAAGAATGATAAAGGGCTCCGAAGTGATGATGTGGGATTTGAAAGATTCAGTTTGCTCTTGGAGAATGTTCTGGTGCAGCCCCATGTGGAATCTGATGTCCGAAATAGATTTTTGGCAGAAGAAATGGTGTTGAGCCTTTATAAGTATAGACTCAAGCTACGGGACAATCTTCATGAGTTTATGGCTGATAAGGTATTGATAGATTCAAAAAACTCGCTGGTGGTGGTGAATAATTTTACCCTGAGGCCTGAAGTGCCTGATTCTCTGCAAAACATCCTCACAGCTTATGGGAAATCCGTAATTCTGGATATTTCTATTCCGGAGTTCCGTGTGGAAGGGATAGATCTGATGGCTGCTTACATGGAGGAGAAACTGATGATCAACCGGATCCTTGTCCCGTCACCAGTGGCAAGCGTCACCCGTTTTCGGAAGAGAAGTATAGCTGATGTGGCTGCCTCTCAGGTGGAATCCGCGGATGAAATAGAAAGTTTGCTTACTTCTTACTTTGACTCCATACAGATAGATTCCATAAGTTTCAGTAATGGTCAGGTACAGTACAGTAATTTTGCAGGCAAAAGGGATATTACGCTGAGTGAAGACAGTTTGTCGCTGAATCTTAAGGGTTTTTACCTTGAAAAAGGCCAGGGAAAAAATCATGAGAGAACTTTTTTCTCTGATGAAATCGATTTGATTTTGAGGAAATATGATTTTAGTGTGGCAGGAGGGGATTATGATGTGGATACTGATGGCCTGCGTTTCAATTCCCGTTCAAAGATCATAGCTATAGATAATCTGACAATTAGTCCGAGCAACACGTTCCGAAGTAAAATAGCCTTGTCTCTGAATCTGCCGAGTGTGACGCTGGAAGGAGTGGATATAGAATCTTTCGTATTTGACAATCAGCTTAAGCTTGATAAGCTTGCAGTGGATGGCAGTACCATCAATTTGGAAATCAACAAAAGCTATAAGAATGATTCCAGTCAGCTGGGCGCTATATCGGTGACCAGCAATACCTTGCCAAAATCCATAGAATTGGTTTCAATCGGAGCAATAGAAGCCAGCAACTCCAGCCTAAGCCTTAATTACAGGGTAGGGAATGATGATTTTGAGTCCATACAGACGGATTTTGATCTGGGCATACTGGGCTTAAATCTGGATTCTGCCGCTAACGCAAGGAAGGATATCGCTGGGCTGTTTGATGAAATAAACCTGACCTTAAAAGATTTTTCCTATACCTTGCCGGATAGTATTCACACGGTAAAATTCTCTGATCTATATGTGGATAATTCAACTGATGAGACCGTTTTCTCCAATTTTGAAATAGTCCCCAATACTTTAACGGGCAATGCGGGCACACCTATCCTATCGGCAAAGCTCGATGAGCTCGGGGTTCGGAATAATACTTTGCGGGATATCCAGTCCACCGGAATCTTTGACCTGACACAGCTGAGGCTCTTAAATCCTAAAATCGATATCTATCTGGACACAGTCCTGAGAGTACCTAAGACCAAGTCGGAAAAAGACACGATGAAGTCGGCGAAAAGTGGTCTGGTAGAGTCCATTATGTTACAGGATATCCTGGTCAGCAATGGGGATATTGCCCTTCACAACAAGGGTTCTGGGCCTATTCCACGTATGGCTTTCAACAAGGTTAACTTTGGTTTGGAGTCCCTAGGTTTTGATCTGTTAAACACAAATAATAGCCTGAGTCCCCAGATTCTTTTGGACAAGGATCTTAGTTTGTCTCTTGCCAACTACGAGGTGTTTACCAAGGATAGTCTCCATAGAGTGAAAATCGGTAAAATCAAGTATGTGGATAATACCCTTGTTCTAGATCAGGTTCATTTTCGCCCTACTATGGGGCGATATGAATTTTTGAGGAGGAAGGGATACCAGGACGATGCTATTGAGGCTAGTGTGGATAGGATTCAGTTAGAAGAGATAGATTTTGATGCATATTTTCTCAATAAAAACCTGAAAGCCCAAGTGTTGAGGATGGAAGGGATGCGGATGGATGTATTTAGGGATAAGAGAATTCCGCTGAAGGAAGGCGTGATAAAACCTATGCCGCAGGAACTGATGGAAAATGCGCTTTTCGATCTGGAGTTGGACTCTGTGCTCGTGCACAATGGACTGATCCGGTATCAGGAATTTGCACCTAAAGCTATGTTGCCAGGGGCTATTCGTTTTGAAGAAGTGAATGCATCTATTGCTCCCTTTATGATGCGGAAAAAAAGCGATCAAAAATTTCCTTTAGAATCCAGTGTGCTAGACATCAATGCCCAGCTGATGGGAGAAGGGGATGTGAAACTGACAGCGGCTATGCAGTTTGGTTATCCTTACCCTATGGATGTGGAAGTGGAGATGGGAGAGTTCGATCTTAGTCTATTGAATAACTTATTGTCCAGGGGAGTATTTATCAAAGTGGTAGATGGAAAAGTTACAGATGGGAAGTGGAACTTTAGAATGGACGAAGATATAGCGAGCGGCTCTATGAATTTTAAGTACAAGGATCTGAAGATTGCATTTTTGGACTCTTTGACCCTGGAGCGGGGAAGAGGGAAGCTTGGCCTGATGACCTTTCTGGCCAATGCTTTCACAAAAAGCAGTAACCCTAGAAAATTTTTTAATCGCAGAGTGACCTCTCGGGTGTACTTCGAGCGGGATAAAACCAAGTTTGTATTTGGAGGCTGGTGGAGAGCTACATTCAGCGGGTTGAAAGGAAGTTTGGGACTCGGGCAGCCTAGAATTCCAAAGAGGGAAGAGGAGGAGTAGATAGTTTTCAGTATTCAGTTTCAATGATCAGTTTGCGCTGTTACAGATGATATATGAATCGTATGAAAGGCATGGTTTATTGAAATTAAAGTTTTTATAATATGTATATCCGCTTTTCTGCCAGTAAAACAATAAAGGCATCATAGGATTCGGAAAACACTAGCGTCAAGGCCACTTCGGTCACCCGTCACTTGTACTGAGCTTAGTCGAAGTATCGGTCTTCCGTCCAGTAAAGCAAAGAGAACATGGTTACTGGCATCATTGCGGATAATCACATTTTATAAAAATACCTAATGAAAAATAGGCAATAGAAAAGCCGATCTAGTGATAGATCGGCTCTAGGAGTTATGGAGAAAGTTCTTATTTCACTTTTCCTTCAGTGTCGGTGAAGTTACCAGTGATGGAAGATCCACTATTTTGGGTTACCGTACCAAATACAGTAAGTGAATTGCCTGATCCTACAAATTCAATTTTACCTCCGCTGTTTAAGTTCAGGTTGCCATAGATCACTATAGAGCCGGAAAGCTTCAAGGTAGAGTTAACATGCATGGTGTTATTTGCATTCATTCTGCCAAATGCCAATGAACCGTAAATCTCTGTTACAGACCCTCCGTTCATATTAAATTGATCAAGGACTGCAAGGGAACCGCAGAATAGGAAATTCGAATTGTTGTTAAGTCCACCGATTGAAGCAGCTCCTCCAAATTTTTTAGTCTCTCCCCCGTTTACGTTCAGCCAGTAGTCTCCCGGATATGCGGGAAGGCCTGCGCAAACTGCTTCTGTAGGATCCGTTGAGGCTTTATTTATTTTCAATATTTGCAATCCCCCGAACCCGGTGGCTACGAATACAAATTCCTCTTCGTTTCTAACAAAATTGGATGATCCATCCAAATCCAGCACGCCATATTCTTTGATAGCGCTAAGATTTGAAACATCAGAGATAGAAATGCCAGCTGCACCATTTGCCATAAAGAGCAGGTTGTTGTCTACAGAAACCGCATTGGTGACAATATCCCCTTCTTCAACATCATTTGGCCGGATAGGTATAGCAAGTTTTTGGACTAGGCTACCGTCAGACATTTTATAAATACCTGCACCGTTTGCGCCTTCGGATACATATAAGTTGCCATTTTCAATGTCCAATGTTCTTTTAGCACCGGCTACATCAGCGGGCAAAGGAATACTGATAACTTCAGAAAGGCTGTTTGGATCCAGGATGTGAACACCGGAAGTGCCGCTTAGTACTGCCAGTTTATCATTTCCAAAGGCAACTGCTCTTAGGTCTTCCATTTCCGTGGAATTCCCCGCAGTCTGTGCCGCATCAAAAAGACCGATTATACCATCATTGCCACTGGTAACAGCAGTGTTTGAATTGGTATTGGCAACATCAGTCGCCACATATCCGGGAAGTGAGGTGTATGCAAAACCAGAAGTGAAACGGCCTCCGGATACAGAAACTGTAATCAGGTTTGCAGGAGAGGTAACCTCAGAATTTGCGTCAATGTCAACAGCAGCGGCAAGGTAAAGTATGCCATTTTTATATTCCAGAGAACTGATATCAGTATCGCTGAAAATAGCCTGCTCAGTGATCTTTGGGCTATAAGGATTGGAAATATCGAAAATATCCACCGCACCCAAGTAGGTGTCGCCTTCCATGTTATATGAAACATAAGCATAATCCCCGTCTATATCCACGTGGGTGGCACGAAGCGTTTGGTTGCCTACCTGAGGAGCATCCACTTGGGATACCAATACCAAAGGAAGGTCAGAAGATTCTTCTTGGATTCTGCCCGCTGGAGCAGTTGGGTCAATCAGACCGATTACCCCTGCTTTATCCATTTTTACCCGTGCAGTGAGTGCTTCACTGTCTGAGTTAATAGTTATAGGGCTAACACTGATCGGATCTGTGGAGTCATTACAGGAATAGAATCCCAATACAATGGCTAAGCCTAGTAAGTATTGTTTTTTCATAGTTTTGGTGTTGATTTCTCGAAATGATTTTGAAGTATGGAAAACGTGGTTCAACTAAGGGTGGTTAAAATTAAATTCCGATTTCTATACTAATTTTTAAATATGGTTCTGTTTGTTAGAGTTTATTAGCTTTTTTATGGAATTTTATTTTGGGTTTCACCGATGCTTTAAGTCGTGTCTTGTTTTCAGTGCGCAAATGTATAATTAGTTTTTGGACTTTGTTCCAGTAAACCAATACTTTATCAGAAATATTTTAAGATTTTTGGCGCAAAACCTGCTGATTGTAGAGTGTTTTAAGAAATGGGGTTTCTAGTTTCTTATCAGCTTGATCTGCTGGATATTTGCGCCCCAGTGAATTTCGAGTATATATAATCCGGCTTTTTTGGCGAGAAGCCATTCAGACACCACCTGGGACATATTTTCAGGTGAAGTGAGTATTGCTGATTCTCCCTCACCCAGCATATTTATCATTCGGATGGAAATCAGTTCGTCCTGGTATTGATTTAGCTGTAGGAGATCCACGGTTATTGCAGATCCATTGTTACTTGGGTTAGGGTAAGCGACCCAGACCGTCTTGCTGTCTACGGCATTCGCTTGAATAACTCTGGTCTTGCTGTAGCTGTATTTACCAGAGAAGTCAACCTGCTTCAGTCTGTAGAAGATATTACCACCGGTTTTTGGGAGTTCAGTATCCGTGAAGTTGTATTCAACAGGTGCTTCAGAATATCCGGCACCTTCCACTCGTCCCACGGTTTCCCATTCCTTTACTGAGTTTACAGCACGCTCAATCTCAAAATGCGAGTTTTCCCATTCCTTTGCAGTGGACCAGTTGAGTAGGGCAGAGCGGTCTTGGGGTTGGAAGGTTGCGGTGAAGTAGAGGTATTCTACTGGGAGGATGCGGTAGGTGACTCTGATGACGACTATGCCATGTCCGCCATTTCCTCCTCCTAATGATCCTGCTCCTCCGCCTGACCCCGTGTTTTTCTTGCCTTCTACGCCTATATCTCCTCTAATTCCGTTTCCTCCTATAGTTGATCCTCCTCCTCCTCCAGAAGGGAGCCCCCCTCCATTACCATTTCCGGGGTTCGCTCCATTTCCTCCACCTCCAGCGGCAAATACCTCACTTACGTTATTAACTGAAAAGAAATTTGAAGAGAGACCAGCTAAAATTTGAATAACTCCTGCATTGGCAAAGCTGCCGTTGGCCCCATCACCCCCTGAATTCCCGAAACCATTTAAACCAGATCCAGAAGCCCCTCCTCCGCCTCCACCTGATGTCTGGTTGCCTCCACCTGAATTATGGGCCTTTCCACCTGTGTTGGCATAAGTTCCATAGGGCTGGCCCCCAACTCCATTATTCCCCGTAGAGGAGTAGTAAGCCCCACCGCCACCCGAACCTCCAGCTCTTCCTAGGCCATTTAATATAGCGGCAGATCCGCCACCTCCTCCTCCCAGAGCGATCATTCCATTAAAACTTGAGATAGCACCATTTCCACCTTGAATGAGAGTACTGTTGGCGCCTGCTCCCCCAAATCCGACAACGACATCGTATGGATGTCCTGGAGTTAATGTGACTGCGGTGTTATAATTAATAGCACCTGCTCCTCCTCCTCCAGCTGCATCTCCAAATCCGCCGCCGCCGCCGCCCCCCACAACCATAATAGATGCTGTTAGTAACTCTTCACCTTCAATGAGCTGAGGGAGGACGAAAGTGTCTGAACATTTATAAATGTAAATAATATCGATTCCTGCAGATGTTGTTATTTGTTGCGTAGTAAGACAGTCGGCTGATGGACAGGTGCCTACTTTGGCTCCGCCTGTTAATTTTGTGTTTGCATTGCCTACAGGCATTTTATTCACGAACAATGCTGACCCAGTTCCTGCATAGTCAAAATTGTTACCAGTTATTCCATTATTAGCATCACTGGAAAAATTACCAATAACTTTTACTGAATTACATTGATTGCCATTGATTGCCTGGATTTTTCCATTTCCATTTAAATGAGTGTTTCCGTTTACAGTTAGGTTACCGGCTAAATTTATAGTGCCGTCCAAATTCTGTAAATTTCCTTTGATCAATGAGCTGCCTAAAATAGATGTGATTGAACTGGAATTAGAACTGATAGATCCGTTAATTACTAAATTACCATTGGAGATTAACCTAGAGCTCCCATCCATTAAAACCGACCCCGCGAAAGTAGTATTCCCCGTATTGTTTAAAGAAGATTTTAAAGTTACATTATTTGCGGTGAAGGTCAGGTTTCCATTACTTGTAATAGTACCATCTATTGTTTGCGAAGAAATTTCAACATCACCAGAATTGTTCAATATCCATTTGTTATTCCAATTCCCTGAATTTTGTTTTAAAGTAACCCGAGGCTCTACACATATTGTAGAACCATCCATATTAAAGGCTGTTGAATAGGTATAGCTTCCATTGGTAGCTTTAAAACATATTACAGCTGAACTATTTAGATTATTTGGAACTGTCTGGTTACTTGCGGTGATGGTTACAGTACAGGATACACAACTCTGCCCCCACACTTCTCCACTCCAGAAAATCTGGGCACAGCAAAAAATCACAAAAACGGACAGAAATCTGGTTTTCATAGGTGGACTACATGGGGACATTTGGCAAAGCAAATGAGTTTTGATTAAGCGTTTAAGGGTGGACAAAGATAACAAGGTATTATTGCATAATACAATTAAAATATATAAAAATGTCTTTTGAATATTTTTAATTGTATTTCATTTGAATAAAACTGATCTCTTAAACCATGTTTGGATTTACGGAACTGCCCAGTAGATTGGGTTTGAGCATTAAAAAATATGTAAATTCTTTTCTTCAGGTTAATAACTTGGGATGAATAAAACCGGCATGAGACCTAGTACAGAATTTTTAATTCCGTCATTAGTTTTGAAACAATTTAAAATGCAGTTGCTGATGAAATTGAGGGCACCTTTTGGGGTAAAATCCCTCCTGTGTTCTCTTTTTCAATAATAAAGGAATTTCAAATAACTAGGGCTTGCTGAAAAAGTCTCAGCCCTGCCTGCCCTCCGGGAGGCGGGGCTACCGGCAAGGCAGGTTCAAGGCGGCCGAGTGTAGATGCATGCTTATACTTCGAATGAGGCCAACACAGAAGATGGTATGGCTGAGGCTAGCTTGAAGATTTCGGTTTTTGTCTTTTTGAGTGCACGGTATAGACCTATTGTAGTAAAAAGCTTGCTCTTGCTGAAAAACCCTTCGAATGAAAAATGGGCTAATCACTCATAATAAAGCTTTTAATCTTTTACTGGTGTTTTTCAGCAGACCCTAACTAGAGGTGGATATCACTCAATCAGGTACGGCACTTTACAATCCCAGAGTATTTCCAAGCCATCATTTTCCCTTCCAAGGCTTTTATTAGGGGGAGATATTTATCTTTTGAGGATCACCCTGTGATATTCCTTTTTATCCCCCCATGAAATTTCTAGGGTATAAACTCCTACGGCCTTTCCTCTAAGCCATTCAGATACCTGTGAGCTCAGGGTACTGACTGTATTGGAAGTTATGATTCCAAATTGTCCTGAGGCGGTGATAATCCTTATTATAACAGGTTCTTCATTATAGGCAGTATTGTCAATGAGATCCAAATTAAATGGGTATCCTGTTGTTGGGTTTGGATAGACCGTCCAGTATGAATAGCCAACCAGTGGTTCCACTTTGATAGATCTGGTCACGCTAAATGTAGAATCTCCATCAAAGTCAAATTGCTTGAGTCTGTAGAAGATATTTCCACCTGAGGCTGGTAGATCTATATCAATATACACATACTCCACTTCCTCTTCAGAATAGCCCGATCCGACTACCTCATCGATTTTCACCCATTCCTTAATGTCATTCACCGCTCTTTCTATTTCAAATCGGTCATTTTCCCATTCTTTTGCGGTAGCCCAGGTCAATGTTCCTGAACGCTGATTAGTATTATACTTCGCTCGGAAATACAAGTATTCAACAGGTAGTATGCGGAAATTAGGATAGCGGATATAGACTACCCCTTGGAATCCATTGCTACCACCGGTTCGGCCTGCCCCACCACCTGATCCAAAGGCGGTAGCAGGTAAGCCCACTCCAGTATTATTTCCTCTGCCACCAGCGTAGTATGTTGAACCTCCCATAGTGTATTGACTTCCCCCCATGCCTGGCTCATTGACAGTAGCTCCAGAGGATGTGCCGCCACCACCTGCGCCATAGTAAATATCTTCTCCAGAAATACTTTGCATCGTTCCGTTTCCTCCGGAACCAGCACTTAATTGGTTTGAGTCTCCATTGCCGTTTTCCCCTCTTGAAATATAACCACCGCCACCGGCACCAGAACTTCCAAAGCTTTGACCGTAGCCATTCCCGCCATCATTTCCGGCACCTATAGATGCATATCCTCCATCCGAGCTAACTGTTCCA
>CBFGUY010000092.1:0-15480 GCA_965651895.1 uncultured Algoriphagus sp.
TCTCATGATTGGGAATGGAATAGACCAATCCCTTCAGCTCCGCCAATGCAGCATGTGCGGCAGGAAGCTGCTTGAGAATTGACTTTGTCTCCAATTCATCTTCGTATGGCAAAGGCGTTAATGTCCACATCCTATGTAAAGATTTTTTGATTTTCTTTACATATACAGGATGCTATGTTAAGCTGCTTTACATAGTAGGAATTGGGTGATCGGGATGAAAGGGCTGCATCTTTTGGTAAGCGGAAATCTGTATTCCTTTCTGTGTAAACCTACCCTACGGTAGTCAGGTCTGCGGGAGCTTATCCGAGAATTTTAGAAAAAAGAACAGCAGCTGAGAAAAGGTTACGGGTTAGCACAGAGGACAATTGTGAAAATCTGCGGGAATCTGCGTTTTCAATCAGCGATTATCTGCGGGACAGATCAGCGACCATCTGCGGGAGTTTGTTTGCGAATTTCAGAAAAAAACAGAGACAGAGAAAGGTTTGATCTTAATTCAGCCTAATTTGGCACAGATCCACGAAGCTTCTGCTACAGGTTCATCCAATGCATAAACTACGCCTTCTTGCTTGATTAACCGATCACTAATTCGAATATTTTTCACAACATATTTGACTTCGGTGTCATAAGAGACTCCACTCAAAAACCTTACTTTATCCAAACTTACCAGCCCAAAAAACCCACCGGCTAGGCCTAACAATTTAATTCCTGCACCTCCACATTGAGCCATTGATTCTATTAATATCATCCCTGGAATAAATCCTGAATCAGGAAAACTGCCAGTTAGCATTTGATCCTTGGTCTTGCTAAATGTCTTAATACCAATTATTTCCTCACGTGAAGCACTAAGGATTTCATCAACAAATAAAAATGGAAACCGATGGGGGATTAAGGATTCGATAGCATTTATCATGTCTTTTTAAAATTTCCAGAGCTATACCCTAATATATCAAATTAACAGTAAAACACTTCCCTAAATGGAATAAAAGGAAATCTAAACATAAATACCAAGTTATAGAGAACCAGACTTCTACGATATAAAAGTTTGATTAATCTTAGGCTTTCTTCAGACAAACAACATCCAGAATCTGCGGGAATCAGCGTTTTCAATCAGCGACCATCTGCGGGAAAACACCCTCATCAATCCGGAAAAACATTCTTATCCATTCCCGGTACAATCCGCAACGCATTTTTGTAATACAACTTCTTCAACACCTCATCAGAAAGCCCAAGACCATACATAGCCCAATAAGCATGGTACTTTTTGTAGTAGGGAAAATACTCGTCTTGCGTTTCCAATACACGGAAATAAGTATAAAACTCCTCCTTATTGTAAGCATCCTTTCCGAACAGTACGCG
Source organism: uncultured Algoriphagus sp. (assembly GCA_965651895.1). Classification (GTDB taxonomy): domain Bacteria; phylum Bacteroidota; class Bacteroidia; order Cytophagales; family Cyclobacteriaceae; genus Algoriphagus. The sequence goes on from CBFGUY010000092.1 coordinate 1,357, forward strand.
ATCTTGGTATTTTTCAAAAAATTCCTTCGCCCTTCTTGGCTGCCGTCCAAACTCTGCGATCACTGCCCCGATCCCAAAATTTACATTTGGATATTTCTCCAAGTGGGCAGAAGCTGCCTCCAGATCATTAGCCATCCAGCCCATGTGCGCATTGATAAAAGTCGTCTCCGGATGCTTCGCAAACACATCGTGCTGCTCAGCTATAATCTGCTCAAAGGGTGCTGGATTGTCAGCTCCACGTTGGCGGTTGGGGTGGGTTTTCAGCTCCAGCCACCGTTCATTAGTACCGTCCATTGGCTGCCAAAATTGGGCAGGATCGGCTGAATGGATGATCACGGGAATTCCCAATTCTCCGGCTTTGGCCCATACTGCATCCAAATCCGGATGATTTACAGGCACTCTGTTTCCATCCAAATCCTTCACATTCAATCCCAAGCTTTTATAAATTTTCAGTCCACTTGCTCCAGCCGCAACATCCTCCTCCAGTTCCTTGACTGCTATCCTAGTCCAGTTTTCATCTCCAAAGCCTGCGAAGTTTAAATTGGTAAATACCATAAACCGCCCTGGAGCATAGGCATTGAACTCCTTCAGCATGGCCTTTATGTATTCTTGCTGTGCATTGCTGTCTCCCCGTCCAAAACCCCGACCGCTTAAGTTGACCAAAACACCCATATTCAACTCATCCATTTCTGTGATCAGTTCGCCGATTCTTTGCTCATTGATCCCTCCTTGATGACTGTGAATATCCACAAAAGGAAACTTAGCCCGCTGAACCGGATGTTCTGGAACTTTGAGTGTGGAAGGCGGATTGTAATCCTCAAAACTCATGTCTTGAGCAAGGGACACACTACCAAAAACCGAGAAGGCTGCGACCAGCAAAAATCTTGTAGAAATATTCATAGACATATAATAGTAAAATTCATTAGGCTTGCTTACGCAAAATTTTTGGTCAGAGTTAACTCCCTTAAATAGAAAATCCCGGGTCTTGATCCGGGATTTAAAATGATTGAAATTATCTAGCTGTACCGCTTTGGATCACTTGACCAAAAAAGACTGCATTCATGAAGAGTTTGTTTGTCCCAAACCAGAATGCCCGGAAATTCATATTATCCGCAAAAGCAACAACACGTCCCCTGCCCACTCCCGAAATCTGAATCACGGATCCATTCTGGATTCCCGGAAGATTGGAAGGGTGAAGGTATCCTGAAGCCAAAGGCTTATCTGTATAAACCAGCGGATTTGCATACGGATTTTCGGAAGGTTCCATGAACGAATTATCATTACGGAACGTGTGTATTTCCGAAGTGGTATAGCCATATCCTATAGGATGTGAGAGATCCAATTTGGCATTGAAAATCGCTCCACCGGTCACTCTTGCGCCCCGGTTGTTTTCATAATCTGCATATGCTTTTTGTAAGCCAGCTTCTGGTTCGGCAGCTTCTCTGAAATTGAATTTCCCTATCTCATTCGCTTTCAAAAACTGGATAGCGCCTCCTTTTGCCACTAATGTCCCTCCTTTGGAAACCCAAGCTTGAATCGCAGAGGCACCGCTTTTGCCGAGACTATTGTACCTGCCTTCTGGCATAATCAGTACGTTGTACCGCTCAAGCGTATTTCCTCCTATCTTGTCCATTGCGAGCAGGGTAATAGGAATTTCAAATCGCTGATCCATCAAATGCCAGATTTCTCCAGCTTCATAGCCATTCACTCCCCCTTCTACCAAAAGTGCGATTTCAGGTTTATCCAGTGGACTTATTGCTGGTGATCCCAGGTTGATCCCGGTAGTAGATCCTGATGAAAGTGCATAGATATCTACTGTGGAAGCGGCTGCTATTTCGGAGATTTTTTGATGGATAGCCTGATCATCCAGTCCGCTTTCCCCTTTGGAAATCAGTAAGGTTCCACGACCGAATTGTTTTTCGCCTGCTCCAAATTCCTTTGTAGCCACTCTAACTAAAAACCCTGCATCCATCAGTTTATATGCCGCCTTTGGAGCGTAGTAATCTGTCCATTCCATGGCATAAGAGTAGGCTCCTACATCTCCGATCACTTTCCCGGGATCCAAGACAAGATTGTCTTTAGTCACTTCTTCTGTGCTTGCGAGATTAAGAATCTGGGAATTGAGTGCCATGTAATCCAGGTTAAATGCCATCGGGTAAGTCCATGCAGAAATATCATAGAACAAGCTATCTGTGAATGTATTTCTAGTCTCAAACATCGCTTTGATCAGACGATATTGAGGCTGGTCTGCTGGGACTATAAATGAATTTTCACTTTTGAACCGCATACCATTCACCGTAATATCTTCATTTAGACTGAAAACTTTGATGTCATGCTGCAGGATCAAATCCGCCAAATGGTAACTTTTTGCATCATCCTGCTCGTTACCGAAAATGTATGCCTTGTTCGGATCAGCATTTACCTCGTTATCGATCTGCTTATAAAAATCGGACATGAACGTATTTAACTCCAAGCGCATTTCCTTTGCCGCTTCGAAGGAAGAGAGGTTTGCGGTAAATTGGTTTTTGATTGTAAATGGAAAGCTGAGCATGCCATTGGTACTTTCCTGAAGATGTCCTCGGGAACTAGCCTGCTCAAAGAGGATTCCAATAGACCCCTGCACATCAGGATAAGTGGAGCCTTTTCCGAAGTAATAATCATCATAACTCTCCTGATTAAAATAGAGGGAGCCAATTTTGTCCAATGCACTGGCATGATAGGTACCGATCTTTGCGGTCAACTCAAAGTTTTTCTCCGGAGTAAGAGGATGCATTCTTGCTGGCACTCCAGGCTGGAAAAAGAACGTGCTGTTGGTCCCCATCTCATGGAAATCCAGATGGATATTAGGAAGCCAGTCCTGGAAAACCCGTACACGGTTTCTAGATTCTGGGTGCTGAACAGGTAACCAATCTCTGTTCAAATCAAACCAATAGTGATTCGTTCTGCCGCGTGGCCAGGCTTCGGAGAATTCCACATTGTTTGGATCCCCGTTCATAGTATAGGATTTGTGGCTGTTCACCCACGAGGAAAACCGGTTTAAACCATCGGGATTAAGTGCCGGATCCAAAAGCAAAACCATTTTATCCAGATCAGCTTCTATTTCATTTGCCGCAGCAAAGTGGTAAGCCGCCAATAAAGAAGCATTGGCGCCGCTAGGTTCATTGCCGTGGACCGAATAGCCCATGAACATGACTACCGGCATATTTTCCACGTCTGCAGATACTCTGGAGTCCCGAAGTTTTGCCCGTTCAGCTTTGATCTGGTCGATACGGCCTAGATTAGCCGGGGAAGTGATCGTAAGAAGAACTTGCGGTCTTTTCTCATAGGTTCTACCGATTTCCTCAAAAGTCACCCGATCTGAAGCTTCCGCCACGGCCTTCATATACATCACTAGCTGATCATGAGTAGCGTGCCACTCCCCGACTTCATATCCCAAAACCTCCTTCGGTGTGGGGATGGTTTCATCATAGGTATAGCCTACCGGTAAGTAATAGCTCAGATCCACCTGAGCGTAACTACTCAGGGTAAATAAGTATAAAATCAGTGCAGGGAGACTTCTTTTCATAGAGATTTGGGGGTTAACTTTTAGCGAAATTCATATTTTGGTTCTTAAAAAAAAGCTATTTTGGTTCAATGGTTAAAATAACTGAAGAAAACAGATGGATTTGACCCCATTTGGAGAAAGTTTTCTCATTTGGCAAATTTCATACCATGGAATCGGATCAACCTTATATTTGATTTTGACAAATACCACTAAAAAAACTTATCCCTGATACTATGTTCGGACTTGGAATTATAGGCTTGGCAATATATGCCTTTACGATTTATGACGTGATTACCAGCAATTTTGCGAATGACAACGATAAGCTGATCTGGGTGATCATTGTAGTGCTGGTGCCTTTGCTGGGTACTGTCCTTTGGTTTCTGATCGGTAGGGGGAAGAGGATTTAACATAATAATATCCATAAATAGTAGAAGGTATTTCGAAGGACAGTTTAGGACTGCATATCGTGATCAAAGAAGAAATCCTTAAACTGCTACTCAGCAAAACATCAAAATCACTTATGGTATATATGCTTCAGGGCAGGCACTAAATCAGGACACTCAAAGTCAAACCCTGCCTTTTGGATTTTGTGCGAAGAAACACGATTGCCCCCAAGTACCATGGCTGCCATTTCTCCTAAAACAATCCGTAGTAAAAAGCCTGGCACTCCAATTCCCACATAAGGTTTTCCCTTGGCTTGGGCAGCAGCTTGAGTCAGTTGCTGATTGGTCGCAGGGTTTGGACCCACTGCATTAAAAACACCTTGAAGGGTAGTTTTCTCCAGCGCAAACACAAACATTCTCACCAGGTCTTCAATAGCTATCCAACTCATCCACTGATCTCCATTTCCTAAGGGCGCAGCAATCGGCGGCTTCATCATCTCACCAAGCGCCCCTCCTTCGGAATCAAGTACGATCCCGATTCTCAACATCACGGTACGGAGGTGCAAGGCTTCCATTTTCTTCACTTCATTTTCCCAGGCCACCACTACCTGCGCCAAAAAATCAGATCCAGGAACATGATTTTCATCCATCAGGGAGGTACCTGTATCGAATCCATAAAATCCCACAGCAGAAGCCGAGATGATAGCATTAGGCTTATCAGTGGTTTTCTCTATAGCATCATACAGCAATCGGGTGCTCTGTACCCGTGAGTCCAAGATGAGCTTCTTACGATCTTCAGTCCATCGCTTATCCGCAACTCCCGCACCTGCAAGATGAATGATTGCATCTGACCATTCCACTGCAGAGGGATCTATAGTCTGCTTTTCCACATCCCAGAGAAAAGACTTTTGCTTTTGGGGAGAACGGCTTAGCCAGGCAACTGTATATCCTTTGAGTTCCAGCAACTGGGTAATTTTGTGGCCGATTAGACCAGAACCTCCGGAAATAAGAATATTTTTCATAGTTGGGTGATTTATATGAAGATAACCCGAATACCTCTAATTATGTTAACACTGTCCAAGTGATAAAGGGTTTATATTACTTTATTAAATCCAATATCTATACCTAATTTGGCATAACTTATTGTAAAAGCTAGTTTGAATAGTGTATCTATAATTCGGTATTTACTACGGTGGGTTCTATTAGGACTTTTAGTAGGATCACTTTCGGGTGTGGGATCAGCCATTTTTCTTATTTCCTTAAGTTGGGCTACAGATTACCGTGAAAACCATCTTTGGATCATTGCTTTCCTACCTGTAGCAGGGTTTCTGATAGGCTGGACTTACTATCGCTATGGAGAAAAATCAGTAAAAGGAAACAACCTTTTACTGGACGAGCTTTATAAAACAGAAAAGCCAATTCCGCTACGAATGACTCCCTTGGTACTTTTAGGGACGATTATCACCCACTTGTTCGGTGGTTCTGCAGGTCGTGAGGGCACTGCTGTCCAGATGGGCGGTTCCCTAGCCGATCAATTAACGAAATATTTTTACTTAGATCCTGAAGATAGGAGGATCATTCTTATTGCTGGCGTCGCCGGAGGTTTTGCTTCAGTATTCGGAACTCCACTGGCAGGGGCAATTTTTGCATTAGAATGGATGCTTCACCGGAAATTCCGTTGGAAATCTTGGTTTCCAGCGTTTTGGACAGCTTTTGTTGCTAATTGGATCTGCACATCCTTTTTTACCATAGAACATACGCATTATCTCATTGGAATAATTCCTGGACATACTCTTGCTAACCTGCTTTGGGTCTTTCCGGCAGGGATTGCTTTTGGGTTTTCCGGGAGATTATTTGCCCAATGCACTCATTTTTTTACTCATCAGTTTTCGAAATACGTCTCCTACCCTCCACTTCGTCCGGTCATAGGCGGACTGTTGATAGCTGCATTTGTATATATTTCGGACAGCACTACCTATATTGGGTTGGGTGTTCCCCGGATAGTAGAAGCATTCGAAACACCACTGCCCTGGTACGATTGGCTGGCAAAAACCGGCCTGACAAGTTTTACTTTGGGAGCGGGATTTAAAGGAGGGGAAGTCACTCCTCTATTCTTCACAGGAGCAACGCTGGGCAATGCTCTCTCCACTTGGATTCCTCTTCCGCTGGCTCTTCTTGCGGGAATGGGCTTTGTTGGAGTTTTTTCGGGCGCTACCAATACGCCGATGGCATGTACTGTGATGGGAATGGAGCTGTTTGGCTACGAAAGCGGAATATTTCTGGGAATTGCCTGCCTCATAGCCTACCTTTTCAGTGGCAAATCAAGTATCTATTCTTCTCAAAATCTGGATAAGAAATTCCATTTATACCCTGCAGAAGGGATTTTCACCTTTTTGCGAACCAAATTCCCCAAGCATGATTGATGTTTCTCCAAAGCCTATTTATCAAGCATGAACTTTAAGCTTAAAATCTTTTCCAACCCTGATCGAAATATCATCTTTTTGAAAAAGGTGGTTAAAATCCAGGAAAAAGTAGTTCAGGTCAGCAGTTTTATAGCTTTTGGAATACTTCTTTTTCACTTAGGCTACTCTATAGATCCCCAAGATCAGGTCGCGACTTCTTTGCTTTTTACCAGTTCCCTTATGTTAATAGGGATAGGTTACTTGTTAAAAGTATTGTTATTAGAGAAATCTTTCATTCCTGCACGTGTACTGCTCGAATTACTTCTTTCGGTGATATTGATATGCACGGCATTAATCCGTTGGAATGTGCTGGCAGATGAACCTACTCAGTTGATTTTAGAGTTTACGGGCAATTACCATCTTGTCAATGGCTTGGTAATTATTCTCTTTTTTATCGAGCTCAGCAAGTTTAGCCTTACCGTAAATGAGCTCAAACTCAGTCCTTCTCTTGTATTTATCCTTTCTTTTGTGCTACTGATTATAGTGGGGGCTGGTCTTTTAAGTCTCCCTGAAGCCAGTACCGATCGCATCACCTTCATAGATGCACTGTTTACTGCTACATCCGCAGTGTGCGTTACGGGCCTGATCGTCGTCGATACAGCAAAAGATTTCACCTTTTTTGGCCAAGTAGTCATTATGATTCTGTTTCAGATAGGTGGACTTGGAATCATGGTTTTCACAAGTTTCTTCGGCTTTTTCTTTAAAGGCAGCTATTCCATAGAAAACAGGCTTTTTATTCGGGATTACATCAATGAAAACAATGTTAATGAGATATACAAAACGCTATTTAAGATTATCTCTTTTACAGTTATAGTGGAAGGAGCATGTGCCTTTATGATTTATCAATTTACAGATACTGCACAATTTACCGGTCGTGGGGATCACTTCTTCTTTTCTCTTTTCCACGCTATTTCAGCTTTTTGCAACGCGGGATTCTCTACGCTCAGCAGTGGCTTATATGAAGAAGGGTTTCGGGAAGCTTACAGTATGCATTTAGCAATTGCCTTAGCAATTGTGCTGGGTGGAATCGGCTTTCCCGTTGTACTTAACTATTATTCCTACCTCAAGCATGTAATTGTAGGAAGTGTAAAACACATCCTAGGCATAGAAAAATACCGGCACAGCCCGAGAGTGTCCAGTGTCAACACCCGATTAGTGGTCTATACTACAGGAATTCTATTGGTACTGGGAATGGTTGTATATGCTATCTCAGAACAGGAAGCCACGCTGAAGGGATTAAGTCTATATGGTAAATTTGCCACCACGGTATTTGGAGCTGTGACGCCAAGAACAGCAGGATTCAACACCGTGGATATGAGTGAACTAGCCGTTCCTACGATATTAATTTACCTTTTTCTGATGTGGATAGGCGCATCTCCAGGATCTACAGGAGGGGGACTAAAAACCAGTACTTTCGCAGTGGCGATGCTCAATACATTCAGTATTGCTTCAGGAAAAACCAGAGTAGAGGTCTTTAGAAGACAACTATCCAATGAAACCCTTAAAAAAGCCTTTGCAGTAATTTCCCTTTCTGTGCTGGTGATTGGAATTGGAGTCTTTCTACTAATGATTTTTAATCCCGAACTTGCATTGATGGACGTGGCTTTTGAAGTGTTCAGTGCTTTTTCCACCGTCGGACTCTCGCTGGGGATCACTTCGCAATTAAGCACAGGAAGCAAATTAGTATTGATGGCTATCATGCTCATAGGCAGGGTAGGGACGCTGACTATCCTAATAGCGATTGTCAGGAAAATCGGTGAGCAACGGTATAAATATCCTGAAGAAACAGTCTTTATAACTTAATCATGCACATGAAATCGAGCATGGCTCAAGAGTCACACTCTGGGATAATAATAATGTTCGGGAGAAGCTATATGGCCTTTAAAAGACAAATTATAATCATATGAAATATATAATAGTAGGTATAGGCAATTTTGGAGGCTACCTGGCAAAGCGCCTTACAAATCTTGGACACGAGGTAATCGGCATAGATACCAGCGAAAGCAAAATAGAACTGATTAAGGACAGCATCACTCATTCGATCGTAATGGATGCAACAGATCAGGCTGCCGTGAAAAACCTGCCTCTTAAAGACACCGATGTGGTCATTATAGCTATTGGTGAAGATATAGGCGCTTCGATAATGAGTACGGCTATATTCAAGCAACTAAAATCCAAGCGAATAATAGGCCGTGCGATTAATGACCTTCATGAAACGGTGATTCAAGCTATTGGGATTGATGAAATCATACATCCCGAAGAAGAAACGGCTGATAGACTTGCTAAAAGACTGCAGATGAAGGGCGTGCTTGATTCATTGGAAATTTCTGATGAATACAATATCGTAGAGGTGAAAGTCCCAAAACGCTATTTGGACATGACGGTGGCAGAAGCCAACATTCGAAAAGAATTTTACTTGAATATTCTCACAGTCATCAAAATAGAACAAAAGAAAAATCTCCTAGGAATTAATTCACCGCACAAAAATGTGATCGGGGTGGTCACTCCTGATTATAAATTCGAGTCGGAAGATATTTTACTGCTTTTCGGAAAAATCAAGAACATACAAGAATTCTTGGCTCTTGGGGATTAGTTAAGCTTATGCCCGCAAAATTTGCAGTATTCATCCCATTCATCCAGACCGGAATGCTTGCAGGCGGGGCAGGTCACTTGTTTTCTTTTTTCTATCCTTCTTTTCTCCGCAGCCATCTCAGAAGATACTATCCCTGTGGGAACGGCAATAATAGCATAGCCGAGTAGCATGATCAAAGAGGCTACGAATTGGCCTATTGTGGTCTGGGGGGTAATATCCCCAAACCCAACCGTAGTCAAAGTCACTATAGCCCAATACATACCCATAGGAATACTGTCGAATCCATGCTCCGGGCCTTCAATGATGAACATCAAGGTACCCATGATCAGAACTATAGTGAGAACAAACCCTATGAATATCATAATCTTGTGAGAGCTTGCCCTAAGAGATTTGGTGAGGTATTCCGCCTCTGCCACGTACCTCCCAAGTTTTAGAATCCGGATCACCCGCAATAATCTCAAGGCCCTGATGACTGTAAGCAGCTGGGAATTCACTATGAGAATACTCAAATAAGCCGGTAAAATAGCCATCAGATCCACCATACCGAAGAAGCTGAATATATATCCCCGTGGCTTTCGGGAAAGCCATATCCTTAAGGCATATTCTATGGTAAAAAGAATAGTGAACAACCATTCCAACAATAGAAACACTTCTCCGTACTGTCGATGCAAACTGGCTACAGAATCCAAGATTGCAACCAGAATACTCCCAAAAATCAGGAAAAGCAGTACTATATCAAAGGTCTTGGAAGCCCAATCGTCAGATTCAAAAACTATATGGGCTAAACGCTTTTTAGTGAGTATCATAGGGGAATTTAGAAAAAAATAACAGCCAAAACCAACCCTAGTCTAGGTAGTAGATACGTTTCACCCGAGTACTGATATTCGTATGCAGTTCATAGGGTATGGTTCCTATCAATTGCGCCAGTTCCTTGAGGGATATATTTTCTCCATAAATAATTGCCACATCTCCAGGCTTCACGTCCAGCCCGCTGACATCCACCATGCACATATCCATGCATACGTTGCCCACGAGCGGTGCCTTCTGTCCATGGATTAAAACATAACCTACTCCATTGCCGAAACGACGATCATATCCATCCGCATAGCCTATTGCCAGGGTGGCGGTTTTCCCCCCATGCTCCAGTTTGCCTTTTCGGGAATATCCTATTGTTTCACCTGCTTCCAATTCCTTAACCTGAGACACGGTAGTTTTAAGTGTACTGATGGTACGCAATGAAGAATGATGCCGCCCTGTAAGCTCCACGCCGTAAAGACCGATCCCGAGCCGAACCATATCAAACTGCCATTCTGGAAAGGCCGCAATGCCAGCCGAATTCAGTGCATGGATAATAGGTTTATAGGAAATGTTTTTCAGGATTTCCTCTTTCATTTCTTCAAATTTCTCAAGCTGAAAAATGGAAAAATCACGATGGATTTCCTCATCAGCACCTACCAAATGAGTGTAGATAGATGCTATATGTAACTGGGGATATGCAGTAATCAAGTGGTTCAGCTCTGCTATATGTTTTTTCTCAAAACCTAACCGATGCATGCCAGTATCCAGATCCAGATGGATTTTCATTTGCTTTTGGTGCGAGGTACACCAGGTCGCCAAACTCTGGAAAAACTCAAGGCTGAACACCACTGGTTCTAAATCATATTCGCTGCAAAGCCCAAAAGATTCTTCCATGGGGTTCAACACCATGATAGGAAGAGTGATACCCTCCTTTCGCAACGCAATCCCTTCATCAGAAAAAGCAACTCCAAGGTAATCTGCCCCCATCGTCTGCACAAGGTTGGCAATCTCCGAAGCTCCTCCACCATAGGCAAAGGCCTTAACCATCACCATTACTTTGGTCTTGGGGGAAATCAGCTTCTTATAGAAATTGTAATTGTGGGTAATCGCATTGAGGTTGATCTCCAGTGTAGTCCCATGTATCCGCTGCTGAAGGCGATTGACCACCTCCTCAAATCCGAAGACTCTAGCGCCGGTGATCAGGATCATGTCATTGGCAAAATCCTCCGGGTATATACTTTCCAACAAATCTTCTGTGGATCCAAAACCTTTAAAAATCCCCGGAAATATTTTTCCCAGATAAAAAATCTCGCTCCCTACACCTATTATGATGTCAAATTGATACTTCTTGATCAGATGCGCTACCTCTTCATAGATCTTTTCAGCCGAACCCTGCTGAAGCAAATCGGACAAGATTAAGATTCTACGCCCTTTGGGTCTCTGCTGCTGCATAAAATCCAGCGCTACTTTCAATCCAGCCAGATCGTTGTTGTAAGTATCGTCGATCAAAAGGGAATTATTGACACCCGGCTTCAGTGTAAGCCGCATATCTACCGACTGCAGATGGGAAATCCCTTCTTGTATAGAAGCTGCACTTTGCCCCAAAGTCATAGCAGCTACAATCACATGGGTAATATTCTCCAAAGATGCGACATCCGCAAAGGGAACCTGGAAAGTATGCGTGCTAAGGTCAGATTTGATCAAAATAACACGCGCTCCCTTCTCATTTATCTTTACAGATCTGGTAAACTCTGCACCTGGGCGATCGGACCAACCTACAAGCTTCTCCGAAGAAAACAAGCTTTCAATACGAGCAGAAACCTGGGTTTGGTCTTTACAGTAAATCAGGAACTTCGAGTCCGAAAATAGGGACAGTTTCTCTTCCAGCTTGGATTCCATGCCCTCAAATCCCTCCTGATGGGCCGTTCCCAGATTGGTGAACACTCCCAGATCAGGCTTGATCATCTCTTCCAACGCTTTCATTTCTCCTGATTTAGAAATGCCTGCTTCTAATATCGCAAGTTGATGATAGGTTTCAATTCCAAAAATGGAAAGGGGGACACCTACCTGGGAATTATAGCTTTTTGGACTCTTGGCCACAGCATATTCCTTTCCCAAAATCTGTCCCAACCACTCTTTGACAATAGTTTTCCCGTTACTCCCGGTGATTCCTACTATAGGGCCTTGAAAAAGAGACCGCTGATATTTGGCCAAAATCTGCAAGCCTCTTCTGGTATCCGCTACTTTTATAAAGCATCCTTCCGGTATCCCCCGTTCATCAAAATCCTGATGAACCAGAAAAGTTTTTATTCCTGATGCTACAAGACCAGGGATAAAATCAGCCCCATCAGCTTTAGCCCCTCGCAATGCTACAAACAGCGTTTTTTCTGGGTGGAGAATTGCCCTGGAATCTATTGCAATCTGAGAAATATCTAAGTCAGCATTGTTTGATACGATACTTCCTTTCAGAATATCCGCAATGGTTTTTTGATTGATTTCCTGAAACATCTTATTCTGTGTCTTTTTCCTTTTTCTTAAAAAATACCTGCCTAATCCATCTAGGGAGAAAAATAGCACCTAGTATGAGGTACGGATAATAGCTGAACAGCCTCCACAAAATACTGGTGACAAAGGTGTAATTCCCTAGAAATTCAGTAAAAAACTGTCCAAAGAAAAACTCCGCAGTGCCACTGCTACCTGGTGTAGGGGAGATCATCATCACGATCCACATGATCACCTGTCTTGCAAAAACGATGATATGCTCATAAATATCCATTGGAACAAAAGCAGAAATCAAGGCATTCAGCATCAAATATCTCGAACTCCAGATAAAAATGGTGGCTAAAATAATCGGTATCCAATAGCCTGCTTTCTTACCGGACAGTTCCCTGGACGCTTCTATGATCTGATTACCATATTCCTGGGCATCATGTTTCCACTTGCGAAACCATCTGATAGAAAATATCTTGATCAGCAGCCACTTGAAAACCCGAGGCCTGAAGAATAAAGCCAGTGCCATAATCAAGCTATATGCAGCGTACAATGAGTAACTAACCCAGAAAATAGCTTCCAGGCTTTTACCCAATTGGGTCTCTAAGACTTTACTTACCGGAAATATATTCCCCTTGGCAAAAAAAAGAATAACCGGCGCACCGATTACAAAGAACAAATTGTCCAAAATAGCTGTCACCATCACGTAAGCAATGGCTCTACCTAGTTTGAGACCTTCCTTATTCAGTATAAAAATCGCAACGGCTGTACCCCCTACTACAGATGGAGTGACCGCCGAGGCAAATTCCCAAAGGATAATTACATAAATAGCCCGTTTCCAAGTCAGTTGGCGGTCTGTGATTTCCCGGATTCTATACACATATCCCGCATCCCTAAAAAGAATAACGATAATAGCCAATATTATCCAAGGCATGGATGCATCAAAAACCCCACGTAGCGAAGATCTCGTCACTGAGGGATCAAAGTAAAACATGGCAAAAACAATCCCCAGTCCAATAATGACCGGAACCCAGATTTTGTTAGGGTTGAGTGTTTGGAAAATCTTTTTGTTATCCAATTTCATACGCTAGACAGCAGCTATTGGCTCAATCTTTTCCACCCAGAAGTTATTGAAACCATCTCCTATGACGATGGTCACCTGAGAAAGTTGCAGTAATTCCAGAATTGCTAAAAAGGTATAAATCACAAAAATCTTATCGGGTTTGTAGCTGATAAACTCAGCGAATGGTACTTTTTTCTTAAAACTGATCTTCTCCAGTACGAAGTCTTTTTGTTGGGCAATAGTATAAGGATACTGGATCACCGTATGTTTTGTTTCATCCACACGCGAGGCCATTTTGGCCATGGTCCGTTGAAACACCTTTAGCAGCTTGTACAGATCCATATCCTGCATCTCAGCATCCACATCATCTACTTTACTCAAAGCTTTTAGTTCCGCAGCTATGTTTCCCCGCTTTTGCTTTGATAGTTCCTCTTCTTCCATAGAGGAGAGTTCTTGGATCACTGATTTGTACTTTTTGTATTCCAGTAGATTCCTGATCAATTCCTCCCGGGGATCTATTTCCTCCCCTTCTTCATTCAGCTCGGGTCTGGGCAAAAGCATTCTGGATTTGATTTTCATCAGGGTAGCTGCAAAGAGGATAAAATCACTGGCAACTTCCATTTCCATCTGCTCCATCTGATGCACATAATCCAAGAAATCATTGGTAATCTTGGAAATAGGTATATCATAAATATCCAGTTCATCCCGCTCTATAAAGAAGAGCATCAGGTCAAAGGGACCTTCGAAGAGCGGTAATTTGATTTCGAAACTCAAAGGATATTTAAATTATT
>CBFGUY010000093.1:0-15384 GCA_965651895.1 uncultured Algoriphagus sp.
GATTCACCCTCCCATAAAGGGGGATTTCTCCTATCTTTGTGCCTGCTTTTGAGGAGGATGTTTCCTTGATTGCGTGAGGGATAGCAGCGGCATACACGGAGTGAAGCGAAGTGTATATAGCGGATAGCCCGACCCCGGCTTTTTCAGACGGGGGCACGCCCAAAAAATTAATTATCACCTACTTGCCCTTAAGAAAGGATACAGTGAAGACATATCAGGAATTTAAACAAGTGGATTATCCCGAAATCGGGGAATCTGTATTGAAGTACTGGAAAGAAAACCAGATTTTCGAGCAATCAGTAGCCAACCGTGACGGTGCGGAGACATTTACTTTTTTCGAAGGACCGCCTTCGGCGAATGGTACACCGGGAATCCACCACGTGATGGCGCGTGCGATCAAGGATGTTTTCTGCCGGTACAAAACGCTTCAGGGTTTTCAGGTGAAACGTAAAGGAGGTTGGGATACCCATGGATTGCCTGTGGAGCTGCAGGTCGAGAAGGAATTGGGCATTACCAAAGAGGATATAGGTAAGAAAATCTCTGTAGAAGAATACAATAAAAAGTGCCGGGAGACGGTCATGCGATTCAAGAATGAATGGGATGAAATGACTGAGAAAATCGGCTACTGGGTGGATCTGGATGATCCCTATATCACCTTTGAGCCGAAATATATCGAGTCCTTGTGGAGCTTGCTGAAGCGGCTTTACGAGAAAGACCTACTTTACAAGGGCTACACAATACAGCCTTATTCTCCTGCGGCAGGTACGGGTTTGAGTTCGCATGAGCTCAATCAGCCCGGAACCTACAAGGATGTAAAGGACACTTCCATCACGGCACAGTTCAAACTGAAAGGCAAGGAGAATACATACATTCTTGCCTGGACTACTACCCCATGGACTTTGCCTGCCAACTCGGCTTTGGCAATTGGAGAAAATCTGGATTATGTGAAAGTGAAGACTTTCAATCCTTATACCTACGATGCCTGCACGGTGATTTTGGCAAAAGCCAGAATGAATGCCTACCTGAACCCAAAAGCAGCTGAGCTGAAATTGGAAGATTACAACCGCGGAGACAAGTTGATTCCATTCGAAGTGATTGAGGAGTTCAAAGGAAAGGATATGCTGGGTTGGGAATATGAGCAACTGTTCCCAATAGCAGGGTTGGCGCTTCCGCACCCGGCGTTTACGGTTGTTTCAGGAGATTATGTGACCACTGAAGACGGTACGGGAATAGTCCACCTTGCCAAAGCTTTCGGTGCGGATGACTTTAGAACCTTGGCACAGAATAATGTGCCTGGCATCTTCGTGAAAGACGAGCAGGGAAAAGACCTTCCTATAGTGGATAAGCAGGGGAAATTCATCACTATGGTAGGTGAATATCTGGTACATAAAGTAGCTGAGCATGCCATCACCTCCCATAAAGAATATGGTGTAGATGATTTCTATGTGAAAAACTATACAGAGGATGACGAGAGTGCGGCGGATTACAAAAATACCGACGTGATCATTTCCATCATCCTGAAAAATGAAAACAAGGCCTTCAAGGTCGAAAAATACGAGCACAGCTATCCACACTGCTGGAGAACGGACAAGCCTGTGCTTTACTATCCTATGGACAGCTGGTTTATCAAAACCACTGCCTACAAAGACCGCTTGGTAGAACTGAACAAAACCATCAATTGGAAACCCGAGGCTACAGGGACTGGCCGCTTTGGCAACTGGCTGGAAAACCTGGTGGACTGGAACCTAAGCAGATCCCGATTCTGGGGAACCCCACTTCCTATCTGGAGAACAGAAGACGGGAAAGAGGAGCGCTGCATAGGATCCATCGCTGAACTTGAAAAAGCCATTAAAGATTCCATTGCTAAGGGATTTATGGAAAAATCTCCTTACGAAGGCAAGGAAATCGATCTACACCGTCCCTATGTGGATGACGTGATATTGGTATCCTCCAAAGGAGAAAAGATGTTCCGTGAACCGGATCTGATAGACGTATGGTTTGACTCCGGAGCCATGCCGTATGCGCAGTGGCATTATCCATTTGAAAACGAGGATATTTTCAACGCCAACTACCCTGCCGACTACATCGCCGAAGGCGTGGATCAGACCCGCGGCTGGTTCTTTACCCTTCATGCGATAGCGGTGATGTTATTTGATAGTGTAGCTTTCAAAAACGTAATTGCAAACGGACTTGTCCTGGATAAAAACGGCAATAAAATGTCTAAGCGACTGGGCAATGCGGTGGATCCTTTCAAAACATTGAAAGAATACGGGCCGGATGCAGTGCGTTGGTACATGCTGAGCAATGCCAATCCTTGGGACAACCTGAAATTCAATCTGGACGGAGTGACTGAAGTGCAGCGTCGCTTCTTTGGCACACTTCAGAATACCTATAATTTCTTCGCACTATACGCGAATCTGGATGCCTTTGTCTATGACAAATCCAAGGCTGTGCCAGTATCAGAAAGAGCAGAACTGGATCAGTGGATAATCTCCAAACTTCAGTCTTTAATAGCTGAAGTAGAGGAAGCTATGGACAACTACGATGCCACCAAAGCTACCCGTGCCATCATGAGCTTCACGATAGACCAGCTTTCCAACTGGTATGTAAGACTGGCGAGAAAGCGGTTCTGGAGAGGTGAAATGAATGCGGATAAGCAGGCGGCATACGAGACTTTATATGAGTCTTTGCTCACACTTACCCAGTTGATGTCTTCTTTTGCTCCATTCTATGCGGACTGGCTGTACCAAAATCTGACAGAGTCAGGAGTTGATTCGAAAGATTCTGTTCATTTGACGGATTGGCATAAAGCAGAAGCTGCTTTGATCAATACCGATTTGGAAGAAAGTATGGAGCTCGCCCAAACGATTTCTTCTTTGGTACACTCTCTGAGAAAGAAAGAGAAAATGAAAGTGCGTCAGCCATTGCAGCGCATTCTGATTCCTATCTTGAAAGAAAAGACACGAGCTCAGATCGAGCATTTGGATGAGCTGATCAAATCCGAAGTAAATATCAAGGAAATAGAATTCATTGATGATGCTTCCGGTATCTTAGTGAAAAACGTGAAGCCAAACCTGCCTCTGTTGGGTAAGAAATTAGGCCCTAAAATGCGGTTTGTAGTCGCTGCCATTAATCAATGGACTCAGGCGGAAATCGCTGAAATAGAACGTGAAGGTAAAATCTCCGTAGATCTGGATGGAGAAAAAATCGATCTTCTTCTAGAAGAAGTTTTGATCACCTCCCAGGATATCCCTGGCTGGTCTGTGGCATCGGATCAGGGTGTGACCGTAGCACTGGATGTAACCCTCTCTGATGAATTGAAGCAGGAAGGTGCGGCAAGAGACCTGGTAAACCGTATCCAAAACCTACGTAAAGACATGGGGCTGGAAGTACAGGACAAGATCAACATTACCATCGGAGATGATAATGAACTGGTAAAAAATGCAGTAAAGTCATTTGGGGAATATATCCAAACCGAAGTTCAGGCGTTGAAACTGGAGCTGTCCGCTGAGGTGGATGGTGCCACACTACTTGATATGGATGATTTTGAACTAGCTGTGTTGGTGGAAAAAGCCTGATAGCAAAACGAATAGAATGAATAAATACCTAAAATACTTTGGCATCGCATTATTGGTGATCATTATAGATCAAGCGGTCAAAATGCTGGTTCACTTCGAGATGGATTTCGGCTCTCCTGGACAGATTCCCATATTTGGAGACTGGTTCAAACTGCATTACACCACCAATCCAGGAATGGCATTTGGCATGGAGCTGGGATCAGAATACGGCAAGTTGTTTCTTACTTCCTTTCGATTAGTAGCCATGGTGGGCATAGGATATTACCTCTATCACATCATTGAGAAAAAACAGCCTCGTCTCTATTTAGTGTGCATAGCGATGATTTTGGGTGGTGCTATTGGCAACTTGATTGATTCTGTCTTCTACGGGGTTTGGCTGAATAATGCACCCTATAATGCCACCACTCCATGGTTTCATGGTCAGGTAGTGGATATGTTCTATTTCGATATCTGGGAAGGTTATCTTCCCAAGTGGTTGCCGATTTGGGGTGGAAGTTATACTGCGCTTTGGCCGATTTTCAATGTGGCTGATGCTTCTATCTTTATAGGTGTTGCGATGATTTTGATATTCCAAGGAAGGTTTTTTCCGGAAAAAAAAGAAGGAGATAAACAAGCCGAGGAAAAAGAACTCGATCAAATCACTGAATAAATTCTGGTAAGAGCCCAAGTAAAGTCCTTCGGGTCAGAAATTCTGATTTGAAGGACTTTTTATCTTTTCAGGCAGAATGTTTGCCTAATAGATGAATTTGAGCGGTTTTTTTTGTAATTTTCAACTTGGTTTACCCTTTTTTGGGATTATTAACACCGACTTAGCCTTCTTTTGCTTAATTCCTAATCTCTGAAAGCTCTGTCAATCCGATAAATATATGATAGTAAATTCTGATAGCCCTTTTCAGATAGTATATTCTATTTATAGTCATGAGTATCTAGGTCTTCTCATTGAATCATTTGTAGTACAAATAGATCCGCAGGGGAGACTTTCTTTGGCCTACCAAAATATTAGCTCTGCAAACGCAAGCGAATTTGATTCAGGTCTGGATAAAACAGATTATGAATTAATCAAAATCATGGATTCCATGAATCCGGAAGTGGTCGTAAAACCTTTTATCAAGCGGGGAAATATTCGTCCTAAGGAGTATTTGGCCAAAATTTTTGATCCCAAAACTGAGGATAAAAAAACACAGGAGGCTTTAGAAGTAGTGATCGAGAAGAAGCGCTCGAAGATAATGCCATTGCTGATCGGCAAGCGGCTTTTCGAGATGGGTAGCGATGGAAATCCTGTTTGGAGGGAAATAAAAGTAAATGCTGAGCGGGCCAGTGTGCTATTCCATTTTCACAAAAATGCAGAAAACACACACTATTGGCCTACCATAAAATATAAAGGAGAGAAGCTTGATTGGCAATATAAGAACGGCTATTTCATCAGTAATGAACCTGGATGGCTCGTTGTCCAGGGACAGCTTTATCATTTCGAAAAAGGGATAGATGGGAAAAAACTCAGGGCTTTTCTCAATAAAAAGTTTATTGTCATTGACAAGCGAATAGAGCCAAATTACTATCGTGGCTTTATGGCAAATCTGATCTCCCAGTTTGATGTGGAGTCAGTTGGATTTGACATCAATATTGAGCGGGGCACACCGGAGGTTTTTATCAATATCAGTGACCTCCCCGGAGGAACAGGAAAGAACCTTTTTGGGGAAGATGGGGAGAAACTTGAAGAGGATAAGATTGTGTTCGAGCTACGCTTCAAGTATGGCAATATTGATTTTCCGGTACAGACACCAAGTTCGGAATTACATGGAGCTTCCGTGAGACTGGAAGAAGGTGATGATAGCTACACCTTTTACAAAACTATCCGAAGCACCCAGAAGGAGAAGGCCTACATTAAGCTACTTCGGGACAAAGGACTGGAATTCAAGATGGGCAAAGATGCACTTCCAAAGACGGAAGCCTTTGAATGGATAGGAGAACACGAAGATTTTCTAGATATAGAAAAAATCAAAATCATTCAAAAACCGAACGCCAAAGGGAAAGTCTATAATATTGGCAAAGCCCAAATATCCATTGAAGTCAATGAGAATATCGACTGGTTTGATGTCAAGGCATTGATCAAATTTGGGCTGTATCTGGTTCCTTTTGCGAAACTGAGAAAACTCTTGTTACAAGGAAAAACAGAGTTTGAACTGCCAAACGGAGAAATAGCGGTAATTCCTGCATCCTGGTTTGTGAATTACTCCGAGCTTTTCAATTTCATGGAAGACCGGGGGGACGAGAATGCTATGGTTTTACGCAAGCACCACTTGGCATTGGCGAGGGAGATGGAACTGGGAAATCTCGTACAGGTTACGCTCAGCAGAAAACTGGAAAGACTGAGAGACTTCGAATCAATAGCCGATTACGATCTTCCTGACAATTTTGAAGGTACGCTTCGACCTTATCAGCATGCCGGTTATAATTGGCTGAGATTCCTCAATGAATTTAAATTCGGAGGCTGTCTCGCGGATGATATGGGTCTGGGTAAAACAGTACAGACGCTGGCATTGCTTGCACATGAAATGGAGGCTAACCCAGGGCTGACGTCTCTCTTGGTCATGCCTACATCGCTGATTTACAACTGGGAGCTAGAGGCGAAGAAATTTACGCCAAATCTGAAAATTCTGGTTTACTCCGGAACTCAGCGGATCAAAGATCCCTGGAGATTTGGAGAGTATGACTTGGTTTTGACCTCCTATGGTATCACCAGATTGGATGTAGAAGTACTGAAGGATTTCTATTTCAACTACATTATTCTTGATGAATCCCAGGCGATCAAAAATCCTGGAAGTAATATTGCCGCAGCGGTAAATCAGCTGAAAAGTAAGCAAAAGCTGATTCTTACCGGTACGCCTGTGGAGAACAGTACCATGGATCTGTGGTCCCAGATGAACTTTATCAACCCTGGGCTTCTTGGAAATCAGAACTCCTTTAAAACACAGTTCCTACAGCCCATAGAGAAACAAAGGGATATGGACAAGTCGGCAAAGCTGCATGCGATGATCAAGCCGTTTATACTGCGTAGATTGAAATCGCAGGTAGCGACTGACCTTCCTGAAAAAATCACCAACGTGAAGTATTCTGCTATGACCACAGCTCAGGAGGAAGTCTATGAGGAAGTGAAAAGCTACTACCGTGAAAAGATCATCTCAGATATTCAGAGTACGGGAAGAAATAATCAGCAATTCACATTATTACGCGGGCTTACCCAGCTCCGGCAAATCGCCAATCACCCTAAACTGGTCCGGGATGACTACGAAGGAGAATCCGGCAAGCTGGAAGATGTGACATACATGCTACAGTCCACTATCTCCGAGGGGCACAAAGTGCTTGTATTTAGCCAGTTCGTGCGGCATTTGGCGATTGTAAAAGAATATCTGGAGAAAGAAGGAATTCCCTATGCATACTTGGATGGCACTACCAAAGACCGCCAGGCCCAGGTGGAGAAATTCCAGGAAAATGATGATATCAAAGTATTCCTGATTTCCCTGAAAGCTGGTGGAGTAGGACTTAACCTGACCAAAGCGGAGTATGTATTCTTACTTGATCCTTGGTGGAATCCAGCTGTGGAAGCCCAGGCTATAGATAGAGCCCATAGAATAGGACAGGAAAACAAGGTCATCATCTATAAATTTATCACCCGGGGATCAGTGGAGGAAAAAATCATGGCTCTTCAAGATCGTAAGCTAGCGCTGGCAGGTGAACTGATCAGTACAGAAGAAAGCTTTATGAAGAGTCTCGACCAAGAGGATATTGCCGCATTGTTGGCTTAGAAAACTATGATTTTTCAAAAAAGGGCAGAAGGATAAATTCTGCCCTTTTTTTATTGGATTGATAGTCAAAGCTATAGAGAATAGTCATGTTTAATTAACCATAAATTCTCATTGAAACTTTGTCAATAGCCCAAATATTTTTCTAAATTAAATCACATAGCACCACTACACTACCTGCGCATGCCTAGAGCCAAATCCGATAAAGATCGGAAAATCTTTGTGCTGGATACTTCTGTAATCCTTTACGCACACAACTCCATTATGAACTTTGCCGAGCACGATGTGGTCATACCGATTACCGTGCTGGAGGAGCTTGATCAATTCAAGAAAGGCAATGACACCAAGAATTTTGAAGCCAGGGAATTCATCCGTTTGCTGGACAAGCTCTCTCAGGATCATATGATCCATGAGTGGACTCCACTGAACGGAAAGACCAAAGGCAATTTCAGAATATTGATGAATCCCGAGAATCAGGTCAACGCCAATGAAATATTTGGTGAGGAGAAAAACGACCATAAGATTCTCAACTGCGCACTTTACCTGAAGCAGCATGAGAAGGGCAGAAAAGTAATTCTGGTGAGCAAGGATATTAATCTCAGGCTGAAAGCCAAATCTATTGATTTGCTTGCCGAAGATTACGAGACAGGAAAGATCAAGAATATCACCGAGCTCGAGAATACGGGTAAGTATATTCTGGATAACATAGACCCAGAACATATCAACAAGCTCTATGATCAGAGTTATATTGAGGCAAAGACAGTGCTCGGCACCCGGAAAAGGAAGGCAAATGCCTATTACATTCTAAAAAGCGATAAAAATTCGGTTTTAGCCTATTACAATTCCGAAGAAAGTATTCTTGAGCGGGTTGACAAGAAACTGGCCTATAATATCAAACCAAGAAATGCGGAACAGACCTTTGCCCTTCATGCGATCACCAATCCAAACATACGTTTGGTCTCTATCCAAGGAGTAGCCGGGACAGGAAAGACATTATTGGCACTGGCGGGAGCACTGGAGCAACGAAGAGAGTATAAGCAGATTTACTTGGCTAGGCCGATTGTGCCCTTAAGCAATAAGGACATCGGATATCTGCCGGGAGATATCAAATCCAAGCTGAATCCATACATGGAACCTCTTTGGGATAACCTGAAATTCATCCAAAACCAATACAAGGAAACCGACAAGGAATTTCAGAAAATCACCGAGCTGGTAAACCAGGAAAAGCTGGTGATCCAACCACTGGCCTACATCCGCGGACGCTCACTTTCGAATATTTTCTTTATCGTGGACGAAGCGCAGAACCTTACGCCTCACGAGATCAAAACAATTATCTCCAGAGCGGGAGAGAATACGAAGATCGTGTTTACCGGGGATGTGTTCCAGATCGATACCCCGTATTTGGATTCCCAGTCCAATGGTTTGTCTTATTTGATTGATCGAGTGAAGGATCATCCGCTCTATGCGCATATTAAGCTTGAAAAGGGTGAGCGTTCGGAGCTGGCCAATTTGGCGAATGAGCTTTTATAGGGTTTCCATGTATATAGTAAAAATGCTCCTAGAGGAGCATTTTTACTATAATTGGATTAAAGATGGGTTTCTTTTTAGAATAGCTATGAAACCAATATGCTTTTTAAAAACATCATGGTTAAAGGTTAGATTTTATCAATTTTTGTAATTTTGACATTTTGGTATTCTGGTGAATTGACAGAAGGAAATCCACAGGAATAAATGGTATCTAGCTCTTTAAATGAGACTTTTACCGCCAACCCATTTACTTTAAATTCTTCAGATAGTGATGAGGGTTTGTATTTTTCTTCTTCCGATAGCACCAATAACCATCCGCATCCGTCAGATGCTTCTGACCCGGTAAATATTAGCCTAGCTTCTACCCCTTTCACATCATTTTCGCTGAAGATATCGGAGCACTGGCAAAACAGCCCTGTAATCCCTATTAAAATGAAGATTTTAAAAAATGTTCTCATAGTGTTTTTAAAAGAATACGAATATTCACTAGAAATCGCTACAGAGATGTAAGTAAGAAAAAATCACTTGAAACACAAGTTGTATAACTGAAAACCGTTCTTTTCTGATTTCAAATATTAAATTTTTAATTTTCACTATTCTAACCTTTTTATATTTTACGGAATTGGCAGAAGGAAAATTCAAAGGAATAATTGGTGTCTAACTCGTTTAAAAAAATCTATAGAACTAATCCGTAAAACAATATTTATCTCTCTAACAACATCGAGTATGCATAGTCCGATACTATTCGTGGTATTTGTCCGCACTTGGGGATTTGCTGTTCGATTACGTACACTGTTTTTGATTGAGCCGCCCTAAATCAGCTCTAAGGGGCGTTTTTTATTTTGGGTCACTTTTTGGCATATAGCAGTTATAGAAATTAAACCAACTTATTACTGCCATGATTACTTCACTAGTTACCCAAAAAAACATTTGTGCCGCACTGGGCTTTGTAATGGCAATTACCATTGTTTGGAAAGCTAAAGTGGAGACAAATCTTGCAAGGAATACTGCCCTTATTGAATATACTGAACCAACTTACAATACCGGTACTCCTTTAAACCCTGATGCAGAAGAAGCATTTGAATTCCAAAAATTAAGGACCGATTCCTCGGTCCTCTGATAAGCTTACTGGGTGAAAATCCCATAACGAATACTCGTAAGGGTAGATTTGGTTGATTGGTTAATCGAAAGAGGTGGGTACTTAGCCCACCTTTTTGTTTTAGCTCTCTGTGATGGTACTTAGTTTTGCGAGAAAACTGTTATAGTACTGTCGGCCGACCTGCACGGTAGCTCCTGAGCGAAGGGTAATTTCTTTGGTATTGAAGCTTTCGATCTGTCCCAGATGAACTATATAAGACTTCTGTACCCGGAGGAAAATCTGTGAAGGGAGGATTTCTTCGATTTCCTTCATCGATTTACGGATATTGTAATCTCTTTTTTTAGTGAAAATCGTAACCATGTTGCCATTCGCCTCCACATAGTGAATATCTTCATAAGAAACCCGCTCGAAGGCGTTATCTGCTTTGATGAATACAGCGTCAGTCACTAGATAAGGGCTGTCACTTGGGGGGCTGACAGCGGCTGTTTCAGTAACTGGCTTGGTACGTTTATTATAGAGCACGATCTCCACTATAGCATGGATATCATTAGTATTAAAAGGTTTTACTATAAATCCTGCCGGATTTATTCTTTTAGCTCTCTCTATTATTGTAGGATCGGAATAGGAAGTCACATAGACCAGCGGTGCATCCACCATTTGCTTTACGATTTCCCCAAGCTCTATCCCGTCTTTATCGCCTTTTAGCTTGATATCCATAAATATCAGATCAGGGCGGTTTTTCTTAATGATTTTTATGCACTGATTTGCAGAATTGGCAATGTCTGTATTGACGTATCCCAGGAGCTCTAGTATTTCCTGGATATTCTCTGCGATGCTAATATCGTCTTCGACGATTAATATCCGCTCTTCCTTCATAAGATATTGGCAGATGTGCGTTTATGGTGAAAACTAAGATTTTATGCTCTATATGGCAATATAGTCTCTATTTACAGAAAATATCAGTGAAATCAAATGCTTTTTACTATATATGAAATTAAATCTTCCTACAGTATGCCGGACTGTCTGACATAGGCATGACCTAACCCTGATTGATTATTAATCCTTAGAAAGCCTCCCTATCCGCCGCAGCGGACGGGACTGTGTACAGGGCCATCAAAAATCAATTATAATCACCTGAAAATATTAAAGGCTCATCATTTCCTTGAATCTGGCAGCTTGCCTTCTGCTCACTTCAATTCTGTCTCCACCGCGTAGCGTGACTACCAGTCCTCCGTTAAACCAAGGTTCTATTCCCTCTACCCAGCCTAGATTGATGATGTGCTTTCTGCTAGCCCGGAAGAATGATTTTTCGTCCAGTCGCTCATCCAATGCATTCAGGGATTTGTGGATCATTGGCTTAAAGTTGTCAAAGTAAACTTTGATATAATTACCGTCAGATTCAAATAAGCGTACATTAGAAAGACGGACAAACCAGCATCTATCCCCATCCTTGACAAATACCTGGTCATCTAAGGTCAGTTTCTTTTGGTTGTTGGAAGACTGGGAATCCTCACTTTTGGTAAATCCGTCAATCTTGCCTTGTAATTTTGTCAGCGCTTCTTCCAGTCGCTTAGGCTCGATGGGCTTTAGGAGATAGTCCAGTGCGTTTACCTGAAAAGCTTTCAACGCATACTCGTCGTAAGCGGTGGTAAAGATCACATGGGGGACGTTGTCCAATTCCTCCAGCAGGTCGAATCCTGTTTTTTCTGGCATTTGGATATCAAGAAAAATAACGTCTGGATTCAATTGTTCTATTTTATCCTTGGCATCATCTACGTTTACTGCCTCACCGACTACTTCTACGCTTTCTAGTTGATTTAAGAGGGTGATCAGCTCTTTTCTGGCCAATCTTTCATCATCAATTACAATGGCTCGCATGTTTGTTGAGTTTGTTATTCAAATGTAACTTTTTGTTTCGGGATTTTTATTTCGGTGATCACGAAGTGCATCCCGGAGTTGAAGATACGCAAGCTTGCTTTATCCCCATAGATCAGTTTTAGTCTTTGGACGGTATTGCTGAGCCCATGACCTTGCTCATCATCAGCATTTAAGGAGGGCTGATGTGTAAGCTGCCCACTGTTTTTGACCTGAATATAGAGATCGTCATGCAATCCCTCTCTGCACTTGATTTCGATCACACCGCCTTTGACGAGGTTTGAGACCCCATGTTTGATGCCATTTTCCACGATAGTCTGCAGCATCATGGGGGGTATTTTATAGCTATAGGATTCATCTTCGATATGGTACACCACCTTCAGCCTTTCTTCAAACCTGATAGCTTCGAGTTCTAAATAATCTTTTACGGTGTTTAGTTCCTCACCAAACTCTATCGTCTGTTTCTTGTCCATCATCAGCGAGAAGCGAAGCATATTAGAAATTCGGGTAATAGCGGTTTTTGCTTTAACCGGATCTTCATCCACCAGTGCTCTGACGCTATTGAGCGCATTGAAAATAAAATGGGGATTGAGCTGGCTTTTTAGGTGGTTTAGCCTGATTTCATTGATTTTGGCTTCGTACTTCAGGGTTGAATTATAATTGTCCAGAAAGTGAACCAGAAAGTACATCAAAAACCAAAGCGCATATAACAGTATAGCCTGCAATAGATTGGCAAGGATCAATAAAATTTTGAAATCCTCTGCGGGATTCAGCGTGCCAAAAGCAATGTTGATGAATATCTGGGCTACAATATTGACGAAAGACAGGGCAATAATTGCCAGGAAAGACTGGAATAAAAGCTGCGGAATACTAAGCTTGAACCAATTGTAGGTCTTGACTACATAACGTAAAAAATGCGTTGAAATAAGATTGGTAGCGGCCAGAACTATAAATGCCCAGATCTGCACAGAGGTAACACCACTGGAAAGTGAAGCCAGGAAGATACTCACCATGGCAAATCCCCCCCAACCTATCACCTGTAGCAACCAGTATAGCCTAATTCTGTTCATAATCGCTCAAAGATAAATAACACAGCTGTCCCCTTCAGTTTATTTTGATAAAAGGGGCATACCTTTGATTATTACCCTTGTTAGCTATTTAATTCCATTTTAAGAAATTTACCGGTATGGCTCTCTTTGGTAGCTGCGATTTTTTCCGGGGTGCCCTGTACCACGATTTTTCCGCCTTTATTTCCCCCTTCCGGGCCTAAGTCCACGATATAATCAGCCATTTTGATCACATCCATATTGTGCTCTATAATCAGGACGGTGTTTCCCTTAGCAACTAAGCCATCTACCACGAGCATCAAAAGTTCTATATCCTGGAAATGCAGCCCCGTGGTAGGCTCATCAAGTATGTAAAATGTCTTGCCGGTATCTTTTTTAGAAAGCTCGGTGGCCAACTTGACCCGCTGAGCTTCACCTCCAGAGAGTGTGGTGGCATGCTGACCAAGGGTAATGTATCCCAGTCCTACATCATTCAGCGTTTTAATCTTTCTGAGGATTTTTGGCATCTTGTCGAAAAACTCAACGGCTTGCTCCACGGTCATGTCGAGAACGTCTGAAATCGACTTCCCCTTATACCTGATCTCCAACGTTTCCCTGTTATAACGCTTGCCTTTGCAAGTTTCGCAAGGTACATGTACATCAGGCAGAAAATCCATCTCGATCAGCTTCATACCCGCACCTTCGCAGTCTTCACATCTTCCTCCTTTGACATTAAATGAAAATCTGCCCGGCTTATAGCCCCTGATTTTAGCCTCGGGCAGCTCGGTAAATAGTGCTCGTATATCAGAAAACACACCGGTGTAAGTGGCAGGATTGGATCGAGGAGTTCTGCCTATCGGTGACTGATCCACCTCTATTACCTTGTCCAGATGCTCCAACCCACTTACACTTTTATAGGGCATTGGGTTTTTCTTGGAGTGGTAAATATGCTGATTCAGAATAGGATAAAGTGTTTCGTGAATCAAGGTACTTTTGCCGCTTCCGGAGACCCCAGTGATACAGATTAAAGTACCTAGGGGTAGGTGAAGATCTACATTTTTAAGGTTATTGCCGCTAGCACCTTTGATTACAAGTGATTTTCCTTTGCCTTCCCGGCGTACGTTTGGCACAGGCAGTCCTATTCTCCCTGCCAGGTACTTGGCTGTAACTCCCTCTGTTTTTAGAATCTCAGCCGGTTTTCCTTCAGATACGATATTCCCACCATGCCTACCGGCACCAGGCCCCATATCCAACAGATAGTCCGAAGCAAGCATCATGTCCTTGTCATGTTCCACTACCAAGACAGAGTTGCCCAGATCACGCAAACTCTGTAGTGCATGAATCAGTTTTTCATTGTCACGCTGATGCAGTCCTATACTCGGTTCGTCCAGAATATACAACACCCCTACCAGTTGGGTTCCAATCTGTGTTGCCAGTCTGATCCGCTGTGCCTCCCCCCCTGAAAGTGTCCTTAGCGGGCGGTTAAGTGACAGGTAATCCAGTCCTATATCGAGCAGAAAACCTATTCTTTTTCGGATCTCCTTGAGGACTTCCACTGCAATCACATTTTGCTTTTCAGAAAGCCTGTCTTCCAATCCTACAAACCACTCGCCCAATGAACGCACATCCATCATAGCCAATTGTCCGATGTGGGTATTGTCAATTTTGATGTGGAGGGCCTCCTTCTTAAGCCTATACCCATGGCAGTCCGGACAAGCCTGGGTGATCGTAAACTCACTTACCCAATCCTGTATTTTATCTGAGCTTCCTTCTTGATATTTCTTCAGGAAATTGATTATTCCCTCAAATGTGGTGTGCCACTTGGTCCCCGGATGTTTGACAGAGTCCACGGCTACTTCTATTTTATCGCCGTTAAGGAGTATCTCCACCACATGCTCAGGGAGCTTTCCTATAGGCGTACTCATGCTGCACTTATAGTGCTTCAGTATAGCTTCTATTTTCTTGAAAATCCAGATGTCCCGGTATTCCCCAAGAGGAGCAATACCACCCCGGGTGATGCTGAGGGTTGGGTCTGGGATTATGCTTTCCCGGGTAATTTCCTCTGTAATCCCAAGCCCATTACAAGTAGGACAGGCTCCATATGGACTATTGAAGGAAAATGTGTTTGGTGCAGGCTCTTCATAAGAAAGTCCTGTCTCGGGATCCATCAGGTATTTGGAAAAATGGTGGATTTCCCCTTCCTCATCCCGGATCATGATCACTCCTTTTCCATGCTGAAGAGCAGATTTAAGGGACTGTGTGATCCTGAAGCGGTCTGATTCCTCTGCTACTATTCTGTCGATGACAATTTCAATATCGTGGATCTTGTATCGATCCACCTGCATTTTGGGAACCATCTCCATCACTACGCCATCAACGCGTACCTTGGAAAATCCCATTTTTCGGATCTGCTCAAAAAGCTCCCGATAATGGCCTTTTCTTCCTTTCACCACCGG
>CBFGUY010000094.1:0-15306 GCA_965651895.1 uncultured Algoriphagus sp.
ACTGTCTCCCAAAGCACCAAGCCATTAGCGGGAGCAGGAGGTAATTTTTCGAATTTATCAGGAGAATCAAAACGCTTTTCGATTTCTGCGGTTTCCATCTCTCCTTTGCCTATTTGCCAGATGGCTGACATCATCATCCGTACTTGGTGATGCAAAAAGCCAGTGCCTGTGATTTCGAAGTAGAAGATTTTCTGTGGAAAAAATTGTCCAAGAAACTCATCAGACTTAAAAATCCCAGCCGAAATAACCTCCCGGCAATAATCAGTCTTATTTTCAGAAGGCTTGCAAAATCCCCGGAAGTCATGATTTCCGATATACAATTGACAAGCTTCCTTCATTGCTTCCCAATTCAACTCTCCTACTACATTGACCACAAAAGCTGAAGCGAAAGGATCAAAATCAGCAGAATTGGAGAAATAGTAACGATACGTCTTCTGCTCCACAGACTGGATTAGATTGAAGCTAGCCGAAACTTCCTGCACAGAATTCAATCTGATATCCTGGGGGAGATGCTCGTTGATGATTGGAAGGAGTGAATCCATTTCAACTTTTTCCCGTAGGAAAAGCTGCACATATCCACCCACACAGGAAACACCAGAGTCAGTTCTACTAGCACCGATCAGAGAAAAATCCTCATGCCCCAGTACATGCCGAAGCACCCGCTCCAACCTACGTTGTACAGTTGGCTGATTAGGTTGAGGAGCCCAACCTTTGTATCGGGCACCGTAATAGGAAATGGAAAAAAGGTAGGAATAAGGACGGGATTGCAAAAGCGTTGACGTTTAGACCTAACAAAGATACTATTCTATCGATAGATGAATATTGTCCTAAATGGTTAAATTGGAATATGCCTACGGTTCTATATATTTCCGGATAGAGACTTTTCTTCTATTCAAATTAAGGTTCAGAACCCATTCATATTCATGCTCAAAAGGGAGAAATGGAGTGTAAGTATTGGATTTTGGCAGAAGAAGTGGTAATTCAGGAAGCATTTTCGTATAATTTGAGTGTCTCGGGCAGAAAAGAGATCCGCAAAATAATTTTCAAGAATTTTGACTTAATTACAGACTCTTGGAATACCTATTTCAAAAAGTAAAATGAAAATTAGCCATCACATATCCGATATCAGTTTTGTCGACGACAGAATGATCATCTCTGTAGATGATCGGGAAATCGACGTAGCTATTGCTGAAATATCTGAAAAATTGCTGGTCGCTTCAGATATGGAACGTTCAATCTACAAAATCTCTCCCTCTGGCTATGGAGTTCACTGCCCTCTGATAGATGAGGATATTTCAGTGAATGAACTAGTGAAGAATCAGAAGTAAATTCTCTCATCATAAAATCTAAGTCCCATACCCTAAACTAATTTTCAAATGAAATCGTGTTTTCTGATTATTGTCATGCTTTTCCATGTGGGCTATTCTTCTGCATGTGATTGCATAATGATCAATAATTTAGAAGAAGCTCAGAATTTAAGTTTTGAGGAGAACGAATTAATTTTTGTTGGTAGAGTAAAAGAAATAAAAAATGATGGAAGCTATGCTTTTGAAATTATTGAGTTATTTAAAGGAGAATTGAAGGATTCATCAATAGCTTACGCGGTTTGGGATAACAGTTGTTCACTAACTCCTAGCAAACTTTATGAAATCTGGTTAGTCTATTCGAATCTAGACCATGATGGAAAAATTTCAATTTCTCAATGCGGCCTTTCAAGAAGCTTTCAACTCCCTTACTATTTTGGTTCACCTTTCCCCCCTCCACCACCTCCTCTAGAATTTAATGATCCAATAACGATTCTTGAATTGGAATCCCAAATTTTAGATCTTAAAAAAAAGGCTTTGCAGGAATTAAAAAATGAAATTCAATTCTTAAGAGAAATGAAAACCAAATGAAGTAAAAAAAAACCACCCCATTCCTGAGGTGGTCTTTTGTTGCAGTCCGAGATTACATATCTCGAACAGCCCAATAGTATCGTTAAGCCAAAATCTTCGCAGCCAGCCAATCTCCAACTTCAGAAGTCTTGTAAGCGGTACCGCCATCAGCAATATCTTCGGTCACATAACCTTCTTCCAGAGATAGATTTACTACATCGGAAATCAGTTTGGCTTCTTCTTTCAGATCAAAGGCATAATCAAACATCATCGCTGCAGAAAGAACCGTAGCCAATGGATTGGCAATGTCCTTACCCGCTGCCTGAGGATATGATCCGTGAATTGGTTCAAATAATTTGATCGATGTACCCAGAGAGGCAGATGGCATCAAGCCCATAGAACCAGAAATCACAGAAGCCTCGTCGGTTAAAATATCTCCGAACAAGTTTTCGGTAATCAAGACATCATAAGCTTTTGGCCATTGGATCAAGCGCATGGCTACTGCATCTACGAATTCGTATTCCACTTTCACATCCGGATATTCCGGAGCAAGCTCCTGTACGGTTTCTCTCCAAAGTCTGGAAGTAGCCATCACATTTGCTTTGTCTACGCAGGTAAGCAATTTTCTTCTTTTTTGCGCAGCTTCGAAGCCCATTCTGGCAAGTCTGGTAATTTCTTCTTTGCTATATACGTTGGTATCAAATGCCTTAGTCCCTTGCTCATTTCTTCCTCTTGGCTCACCGAAGTAAATCCCTCCGGTCAATTCTCTGAAGAAGACAAAGTCAACGCCATCTACACGATCCAGTTTCAACGGAGACTTGTGTACCAAAGAAGGGAAAGTAAACGTAGGACGAACATTAGCAAACAAGCCTAATTTTTGACGCATCAACAGCAATCCTTGCTCCGGACGAACCTTAGCTTTCGGATCATTATCGTATTTGGGATCCCCTATAGCTCCGAAAAGCACTGCATCGGAAGCTGCTGCGATTTCGTGAGTAGCATCAGGGTAAGGTTCTCCAGTCGCATCAATTGCGGCTGCTCCTACTACTGCTTCTGTAAAAGTGATTTTGTGTCCGAATTTCTGGCCGATAGCTTTCACTACCTTTACAGCCTGGTCGATTACTTCAGGTCCGATGCCGTCACCCGGCAACAGCGCGATATTCATTTCCATAAAACTTGGATTCTTCTTTCGTTGGTGTTTGATTAAAAGATTCGACGATGTTCAGCATTTTTTCCGTGGCCATCATCGCCGCCACTGTTTGATCGGGGTCAAGCCCTTTTGTTTTAAATATTTTCCCATAGTCCCATGTGATGACAGTCTCTACAAAAGCATCCGTTTTTCCTCCCGGAGGAATGGAAACATGGTAATCGATCAACTTAGGGAGTTGTCTCTTACGTGACTTATAGATTTTTTTGACCGCTCGCATGAAAGAATCATACTGACCATCTCCGGTAGCTGTAGCATCGTAAGACTTTCCGTAGATATTCAACCTCAGTTGCACCGAAGGCTTCAAACCTTTGGAATGCGTCATGTGATAGCCTTCGATATGGATATTCTTAGAGATGGAATTGTTCTGCAATACATCGGAAATGATATACGGCAGATCCTCGGTAGTCACACGCTCCTTTTTATCACCGAGCTCTATAATCCGCTGGGTGACTTTGGTCAGTTCATCTTTCTCCAGAGAAATTCCGAGCTCTTCCAGATTTTTTAGAATATTGGCTTTGCCGGAAGTCTTGCCGAGGGCATATTTCCGCTGACGGCCAAATCGCTCAGGAAGCAGGTCGTTGAAGTAAAGATTCTTTTTATTATCACCGTCAGCATGGATTCCGGCGGTCTGGGTAAAGACATTCTCTCCTACTACCGGCTTATTTGCTGGGATATGCTGACCTGAAAATTGTTCCACCAGCTTACTTACCCTGTAGATTTTCTGCTCTTGCACATTGATCTGGAGATCTGTGAAATCCTTGATCACAGCGATAACCGATTCCAGCGGAGCATTTCCTGCTCTTTCACCAAGTCCATTTACTGTAGTGTGGATGCCGGATGCTCCGTGCATAATCGCTTCCATGACATTGGCCACAGAAAGATCGTAATCGTTATGTGCGTGAAAATCGAAGTGAGCATCAGGAAATCTCTCAGAAATCCGGATGAAAAATGCTTTAGTTTCCTCCGGAGAAAGTAGCCCTAAGGTGTCAGGAAGCATAATTCTTTTCACCGGAAGGGTGGTTAAGAACTCAATGAGAGCAAGCGTATATTCCGGAGAATTACGCATGCCATTAGACCAATCTTCCAGATACACATTGACAGCTATGCCCTTCTCATGAGCATAGGCTACACTCTTTTGTATGTCTGCAAAATGCTCTTCCTGAGTTTTTTTCAGCTGATGGATCAAGTGGTTGTAGGAACCTTTAGTCAGCAGGTTCATCACTTTAGCCCCAGCCTTTAGTAGCCAATCCACCGAAGTGGGTGTGTCCACAAAGCCTAAGACCTCCACCCGATCCAGGTAACCTTTTTCAGCAGCCCAATTCGTGATTTTCTTCACACCTTCCAATTCCCCCTCTGAAACTCTCGCTGAAGCCACCTCTATACGATCTACCTTCAATTCATCCAGCAAAAGTTTGGCGATTTGCAGCTTTTCAGAAGGCAAAAAGGAGACACTGGAGGTCTGTTCACCATCCCTCAGTGTGGTATCCATTATTTCAATGCGCTTCCCTGCGGTCATTTTCACTTATTTATTCGCTGCAAAAGCGTCGATTTCTTCCGACATATTCAATAAATAGTCGATATCGTCGAAGCCATTCTGCATATTGTCTTTCTTGTATTCGTTGATGTCAAAAGATTCAGATTCTCCGGTAGAATCCAGGGTGATCTTTTGATTTGGAATATCTACCGTAATCGTGGTTTCAGGATTGGCCGTGATTGTTTCCAGTAACTTGTCCGCAAATTCAGGCGAAACTGTCACCGGTAGCACACCGATATTAAGACAGTTGTTTTTGAATATATCTGCAAAAAAGCTAGAAACTACACATCTGAATCCGTAATCATAAATTGCCCAAACCGCATGCTCCCGGCTGGAACCAGATCCGAAATTACGTCCTGAAACCAAGATTTTACCGCTATAGGTGGGGTCATTCAGGACAAAATCCTTTTTTGGATTCCCTTCTACATCGTATCTCCAATCACGGAAAAGATTGTCGCCGAATCCCTCACGCTCTGTAGCTTTCAGGAATCGCGCTGGGATGATCTGATCTGTGTCCACATTATCGGTCGGTAAAGGAACCGCCGTACTGGTGAGAACTGTAAATTTATCGTAAGCCATTTTTTAATTAGTTCAAAGGTTGGAAAGTTAGAAAGTTGAAAGGTTTGCTCGGCGCAAACTCATACTTCCCATTTCTGACTTCGCATTTTTAATTTTGGAACACTTCTCTAGGGTCGCAGATTTCGCCTGCAATGGCAACTGCCGCTACAGTCAAAGGAGAAGCAAGCATAGTTCGTGCTCCTGGTCCCTGACGTCCTTCAAAGTTTCTGTTGGATGTAGATACAGCGTATTTCCCGGATGGAATCTTGTCATCATTCATAGCAAGACATGCTGAGCATCCTGGCTGGCGTAGCTCAAATCCAGCTTCTTCTAGAATTTTAACCAATCCTTCTTCATGTGCCATTTTCTCTACTTCGCGAGATCCTGGTACTATCCAAGCAGTGATGTTATCCGCTTTTTTATGACCTTTTACATAGGCTGCCACAGAACGAATATCTTCAATACGACCATTGGTACACGACCCAACGAATACGAAATCAACCTTTTTTCCTTTGATAGCTTCACCTGGCTCAAAGCCCATGTAAGCCAAAGATTTCAGGTAAGAAGATTTATTGCTTCCTTCCATACCTTCAGTAGTTGGAATATTCCCTTTTACTTTGATACCCATACCTGGATTGGTACCGTAAGTGATCATCGGCTCGATATCAGCAGCATCGAAGTGGTATTCTTTGTCAAAAACAGCACCTTCGTCTGTTTTCAAAGTTTTCCAATAAGCAACTGCTTTGTCCCAATCTTCACCCTTAGGAGCATATTGCTTCCCCTTCAGATATTCGAAAGTAGTCTCATCCGGCGCGATCAAACCTCCACGTGCCCCCATCTCGATAGACATGTTACACACGGTCATTCTAGCTTCCATGGATAGACTTTGGATCGCAGATCCTGCATATTCCACAAAGTATCCAGTAGCGCCTGCTGCAGAAATCTGGGCAATAACATAAAGAATCAAATCTTTGGATGTCACGCCTGGCCCGGCTACGCCATCGATGGTAATTCTCATTTTCTTAGCCTTGGACTGCATGATACACTGCGTTGCCAAAACCATTTCTACTTCAGAAGTACCAATCCCGAAAGCGATAGCTCCGAAAGCACCGTGTGTAGAAGTATGGCTATCTCCACACACAATGGTCATGCCCGGCTGGGTGATACCAAGCTCTGGACCTATTACGTGTACAATCCCGTGATGGGCAGAACCCAAATCGTGAAGTTCTATACCGTATTTGGCACAGTTTTCACGAAGTCTTTCCACCTGCATGCGGGAAAGTTTGTCCTTGATAGTTTTATCCTGATCTACCGTGGGTACGTTATGATCAGGTGTAGCTACTGTTCTGCTTGGGTTTTTCACCCCTA
Organism: uncultured Algoriphagus sp.; assembly: GCA_965651895.1. Classification (GTDB taxonomy): domain Bacteria; phylum Bacteroidota; class Bacteroidia; order Cytophagales; family Cyclobacteriaceae; genus Algoriphagus. The sequence goes on from CBFGUY010000094.1 coordinate 6,545, forward strand.
TTCCTCGCTTTTCCAAATTGAGGAAAGCTACAGGAGAAGTCACTTCATGGATAAAATGCTTATCTATGAAGAACACATCTGGTCCTGATGGAACGGATTTCACCACGTGCGCATCCCAGATTTTATCAAATAATGTTGTCTTTTCCATAATTATGCGGTCGCGTATTCTTTGACCGGGATTTTATTGAGTGCATCTACAAAGGCCTGAGCTGAAGCCAAAACGATGTCTGTATGTGAGGCAAAACCATAGTAAGGCTTGTCTCCTTTGATTAATCTCATGTGGACTTTAGCCACATCGTCACTGCCGTGGGTGATCGCCTGAATCAGGAATTCTTCGAGTTCTACCGCCGGCTTTGCGCTTTTTTCAATAGCCTTCAGCACTGCATCTACCGGGCCATTGCCATGAGCGGTAGAGGTATGCTCCTGGTCTCCTATTTTCAGGGACACCTTTGCTTCTATGGCTCCGTTGGATGAATAGGTCACTTTTCCAAGTTCTATGAAATTAGATTCTTCCACATACTTGCCTACCAATCCCAACAGGTCTTTTCTGCCAATGTCGCGCTTGTTGTCAGCCAGAATCAAGAACTCCTCATACACCTCACGAAGAGCATCTCCTTCCAATTCTACTCCCAAAGCATCCAAGTGATGCTTCAAGGCAGCTCTTCCAGATCTCGCGGTCAAGACGATAGTGGACTCACCAACTCCCACATCCTTAGGGTCAATGATTTCATAGTTTTCTCTATGCTTCAATACTCCATCTTGATGGATTCCAGATGAATGCGCAAAGGCATTTCTACCAACTATAGCCTTATTCGGCTGTACAGGCATATTCATCAATTTAGAAACCAATCTACTTGTATTGTAGATTTTTGGAGTGACGATTTCAGTATGAACGTCAATTGATTTATGGCATTTGATGGCCATCACTACCTCTTCCATCGAAGTATTACCTGCACGTTCACCGATTCCGTTAATAGTGACTTCCACCTGGCGGGCACCTTGCTGCACACCTGCTACTGTGTTGGCCGTAGCCATCCCAAGATCATTGTGGCAATGCGTGGCAATGATTGCTTTATCAATATTTGGAACATTGTTCTTCAAACTTGCGATAATGGCTCCGTATTGTTCCGGAAGACAATACCCGGTAGTATCAGGTATGTTCACCACGGTGGCTCCTGCCTTGATCACTTCCTCAATGATTTTATTCAGAAAGTCCGACTCGGCACGGCCAGCATCTTCTGCATAGAACTCCACATCATCCACAAATCTCCTGGCAAACTTCACCGCAGCTACCCCCCGAGCAATAATATCCTCAGGGGTGGAGCGCAGTTTGTATTGAATATGGTAAGGAGAAACACCGATTCCAGTGTGGATCCTACCTTTTTTCGCGAATTTGAGGGACTGAGCCGCTACTTCGATATCTTTTTCAACAGCTCTGGAGAGGGCACAGATAATCGGGTTGGAAACTGCCTTTGAAATTTCGAGGACAGAATTAAAATCTCCTGGACTTGAAATAGGGAAACCAGCTTCGATTATATCTACACCTAGTTCTTCCAGTGCTTTTGCTACCACAATTTTCTCCTGGGTATTCAGCTGACACCCGGGCACTTGCTCCCCGTCTCTCAGGGTAGTGTCAAATATCCATAGCTTCTCACTCATAATTCTTGGGGGTTTTATATTAGTTATTTTCTGGTCTCAACTGACGGACGACAGCACCTGCCTGCCACATTTCAGAATCTCTCAATTCTTTCAATTCAGCTTCCAGTTTTACTCGGTAATCTTCTTTAGAGTTTGAGTCAATTGACTTCTGGGCTTCCTGGCCGGTTTTCACAGAGTTATATAGTTCTTCAAAAACAGGCTTAGTAGCATCTCTGAACGGCTTCCACCAATCCAAAGCTCCTCTTTGTGCAGTAGTAGAACAGTTGGCATACATCCAGTCCATTCCATTTTCAGCTACCAATGGCATCAATGATTGGGTCAATTCTTCCACAGTCTCGTTGAAGGCTTCAGAAGGAGAGTGACCATTTGACCTCAATACTTCGTACTGTGCTGCAAATATACCCTGAATTGCACCCATCAAGGTACCTCTTTCACCCGTCAAATCAGAAGTTACCTCACGATAGAAATCTGTCTCGAACAAATATCCTGAACCTACACCGATTCCAAGAGCTACAACACGATCTTTAGCCTTGCCGGTTCCGTCCTGATAGATTGCATAAGAAGAATTCAATCCTCTACCCTCTACAAACATTCTTCTCAAAGAAGTACCTGAGCCTTTCGGAGCAACCAAAATCACATCCACATCCGCAGGAGGAACGATGCCGGTTTTTTCTTTGTATGTCACACCGAAACCATGAGAGAAGTACAATGCCTTGCCTGGAGTAAGGTGTTTCTTAACTGTTGGCCATAGTGCAATTTGTCCTGCATCAGAAAGTAAGAACTGAAGGATTGTGCCTTTTTCGCAAGCTTCTTCCAATTCGAAAAGTGTCTCTCCCGGAACCCAGCCATCAGCTACGGCTTTGTCCCAAGTCTTGGAGCCTTTACGCTGACCTACAATCACGTTGAACCCGTTGTCTTTCAAGTTAAGTGCCTGACCTGGACCTTGCACACCATAACCTAGTACTGCGATCACTTCGTCCTTGAGTACTTCTCTTGCTTTTTCCAGTGGAAATTCTTCCCTAGTTACTACGTTTTCTTCTGTTGAGCCGAATTTTAATTTCATCTGTTTTTTATATTTTGATTTTCGATAGTCAGATGGAATCTCGCATGGTTGAAAATCACACCCTCGTGTGACGCTCGCGTCATGCTCGATTTCATGATTTTTTAAAATTTATTACTAGTGTTTAATAGGTTCCTGAGGAATCCTTTATTGGTTTATTTTTATTTGACAAAACTGTCAATTGTCAACATTCTTTTTGCGATAGCCACCCTTCCTGATCTAGCAAACTCCAAAAGCCCATATCCTTTCAGGATTTCCAGCAATTCTTGGGTTTGCTCCTTATGGCCTGTCAGTTCCAACACCACAAAATCAGGTTCCGCGGCGATGATCTTTGCATTGTGCTGTCGGATGATTTTCTCCAATCCACCATCTAAGCGAGAAACGGGGATTTTATACAAAGCAATCTCCTGATATACAACACTCTCGTCCTCATGATAAAATGCCTTGATCACGTCGATGATTTTCTCGATCTGATTGACCAGTTGAATGACCGTATCTTCTGAGGCGGTTACTTCTATGGTGATCCTGTGGATACCTTCCAGCCGGCTTTCAGAGGCGGTAAGTGCATCTATATTGATACCTCTCCGGGTAAAAATAATGGTGATGCGGTTAAGAATTCCGATAAAATTCTCGGTAATAACGAATATAGTATATCGCTTCATAGAGTTGGTTTAGCTAAGTCTAACCTCTTCCACTGAACAGCCAGTGGCAATCATTGGGAATACATTATCTTCTTTTTCCACTACCACTTCGAGGAAATATGGACCATCGTGAATTAGCATATCTTCAATCGCTTCTTGCAAATCGACGCGTTCTGTGACTTTTTGAGCTTGAATATTATATGCTTCAGCTATTTTGATGAAATCAGGATTGTCAAGTTCGGTAAATGAGTAGCGCTTGTCAAAAAACATCTGCTGCCACTGCCTTACCATTCCCAGAAAATTGTTGTTCAGTAACACAATCTTCACAGGTGCCTTAGTCTGCATGATAGTGCCCAACTCCTGAATAGTCATCTGAATCCCACCATCTCCTACTACGCAAACCACCTGTCGGGAGAAATCATACATCTGAGCTCCAAGTGCTGCTGGCAATGCAAACCCCATGGTTCCCAACCCACCTGAGGTAACTTGAGTCCTTGGTTTCTTGTAGTTGAAATATCTCCAGGATATCATCTGATGCTGTCCTACGTCAGTTACGAGTACCGCATCATCAGCTTTGTATTTATTGATCTGGTGAATCACTTCCCCCATGGTAAGTCCAGGCTTGGTCGGAGTCAAGTCAGGCTCAATTACCGTGGCTCTTTCCTGGTCAGCCAGTGCTTTAAACTTAGCCATCCAATCTGGGTAGGAATTTTCATTCACTGCCTCAGCCAGTAATGCCAGACTATCCTTGCAACTTCCCAATACCGCGACTTCACACTTTACATTTTTATTAATCTCTGCAGGGTCCAGCTCCAGATGGATCACTTTTGCCTGCTTGGCATAGCGCTTTAGGTCTCCTGTTACCCTATCATCAAATCTCATTCCCACGGCGATCAAAACATCGCATTGATTTGTCAGCAAATTTGGGGCATAATTACCATGCATCCCAAGTTTTCCCACGTAATTTGGGTGATCTTCTGACAAAGCCCCCGATCCCAACAAAGTACAGGCTGCAGGTATGCCGGATTTTTCCAAAAATGCTTTCAACTCAGTCTCTGCCTGCCCCAACACAACTCCCTGACCAAACAACAAATAAGGTCTCTTAGCCATATTGATTAGAAAAGAGGCTTCCTGTATAGCTGTTTTCTCTACAGGGATATGCGTCCTATATGATCGGAATCCTTTGCAGGCCTCGTAATTGAATTCCCCGAAATCTACCTGGGCATCCTTAGTGATATCGATCAATACCGGTCCCGGTCTCCCAGTTCTGGCTATATAAAACCCCTTGGCTATAGCAGGTGCGATATCCGCCACACGGCGTACCTGTATATTCCATTTAGTCCCTGGCATAGATAGTCCCACTACATCAGTCTCCTGAAAAGCATCAGTCCCTAATAGGTGCGAGGCTACCTGCCCGGTAATACACACCAAAGGAGTGCTGTCAATCTGTGCATCAGCCATCCCTGTAATCAGATTGGTAGCACCAGGACCGGAAGTCGCCAAACAGACACCTACTTTCCCTGAGACCCTAGCATAACCTTGTGCAGCATGGATAGCCCCTTGCTCATGACGGGTAAGCACATGTCTCAACTGGTCATGATAGTCATGTAACGCATCGTAAACCGGCATAATAGCTCCTCCGGGATACCCGAAAATGATTTCGGCATTCTCGGCAATAAGTGATCTGACAACAATGTCAGCCCCTCTGATCATCGAATCCTTCATGGGTCTAGAATTTATCAGTTACGCAACCTTCTGATGCAGTTGCGACAAGTTTATTGTACTTCTTTAGTGTTCCTTGCAGATGAGAAATATCCAGCTGCTTCCAGGATTTTTTGCGCTCTGCAAGTTCCTCTTCCGATACGTCCACGGATAACTTAAGATTATCCGCATCTATCGTAATGATGTCTCCATTTTTGACCAGCCCAATCGGACCTCCGCACCAAGCCTCGGGAGTGACGTGCCCCACTACAAATCCGTGGGTACCACCTGAGAATCTTCCATCGGTAATCAAGGCCACATCTGCTCCAAGCCCTGCCCCTATGATCATAGAAGTTGGCTTCAGCATTTCCGGCATGCCCGGACCTCCCTTAGGGCCTATGTTGCGGATGACAAGGACTTCTCCTTTTTTCACCTTATGATCACGAATCGCATCATTTGCCTCTTGCTCGGAGTCAAACACATGTGCAGGCCCTGTAAATGCACTTCCTTCCTTACCGGTGATTTTGGCTACAGCTCCTTCTGGAGCTAGATTGCCATCTAGAATACACAAGTGGCCGGTTGCTTTAATAGGTGTCTCTAATGGATGGATAACATTCACCATAGAAACTATGACAGGCTCTATATTTTCCAGATTTTCTTCCAAAGTTTTGCCCGTCACGGTAAGACAATCCCCATGAAGAAATCCGTTCTGTAACATGTACTTCATAAACGCAGGAACTCCGCCTTGCTCATGAAGATCTTCCATCATGAATTTTCCTGATGGCTTGAAATCCCCGATCATTGGAGTTTTGGCATTTATTGCTTTAAAATCCTGAATCGTGAAATCCACTCCAGCAGTCCTGGCTATAGCGATGATATGCATTACCGCATTGGTACTGCCTCCCAACGCAATCGCGACTGTAACCGCGTTTTCTATACTTTTTCTGGTGATGATATCACTTGGTTTGATATCTTTTTCCAGAAGTATGCGCATGTATTTATTTACCTCACGGCACTCCCGCAATTTCTCAGGTGAGTTGGCAGGATAGGACGAGGAATATGGAAGAGACATGCCCATCGCTTCTATGGCTGAGGACATGGTATTAGCGGTGTACATCCCTCCACAGGCACCTTGTCCAGGACATGCATTACGGATAACTCCATCGTAGTCCTCATCCGAGATATTCCCGTTCACACGCTTACCAAACGCCTCGAAGGCAGATACTATATTCAGTTTTTCTCCCTTATAATTACCAGAAGCGATAGTGCCACCATACACCAATATCCCCGGTCTGTTCGTACGGATCATGCCCATAAGTGCGCCGGGCATATTTTTATCACAGCCAGCGACAGAAACACAGCCATCAAAAGAGTGTCCTATCACAAATGATTCGATAGAATCCGCAATTACTTCTCTGGACACCAAAGAATAACGCATACCCAAAGTACCCATAGTAGTACCATCAGATATACCGATAGTATTAAAAACCAAACCGGTCAGATCATATTCCTGAGAGGACGTTTTGATCAGACCGGCGAAGTCGTTCAGGTGCATATTGCAGGGATTGCTTTCGTAACCACAACTGGCTATCCCTACAAAAGGCTGTTTCATCTTTTTGTCACTCATACCAGTAGCATACAACATGGCCATGCCTGCCGGATGCTCGGGATTGTCACTTATTTCCCAACTGTGCTTTTTAAGGGTCATATTTATTTAGGGTATAAAAAAAAGTGCCTCAGTTCAGTGAGGCACTTTAGATGTTTTTTATTTCATTATAAATAATAGTCTAGTGCCTCACATTAAAATCCAATGAGAATAATGACGCTTAGCAAAATGACTACTTTATACATAGATGTCTTGGTTTCTTTCTATCCGCTGGGGAATTGTATGACAAACTTAAAACCGAATTTTCAGACTTACAATATTTAATTTTACAATTTTCAACATTCTCAGATAAAAAATGTATGTAAAATTTATTTTTTCAAAATTAAAATCCATAAACACCTCATTTTTTCCCTCATTTTCAAGAAATGATTTGTCTATTTTTTCAATTTTCAAAATTTTGTACTGATTTCGAGTTTCTTTAAATTTTAACAAAAGTTATTCTCTTTTTTTTAACAGGAAAAATGATATACCACATTTACTTCAATAATTATGGTTTTTTTTACAAAATTCTCAATTAGCAAAAGCTTCGCTTCCCCTGCTTTTTATCTTACTTTTGATCAAACATTTATTCCAATGATTTCATTTCCAAACGCAAAGATCAATTTAGGACTTCATATCACAGCCAAAAGAAGGGATGGATACCATGAAATAGAGAGCTGTATGGCCCCCATTCCACTCATGGATGCCTTGGAAATGATCGTGGACACTAAAAAAAGCACATTTTCCGCCACCGGACTGGAAATCCCTGGTGATGCTAAGGAAAACCTCATCCTAAAGGCCTATCATTTGCTGAAAAAAGACTTTCCAAACCTTCCTCATATAAATATTCATCTTCATAAAAACATCCCAATGGGTGCAGGTCTTGGTGGCGGCTCGGCAAATGCGGCATTTGCACTTACCATGATGAACAATCTTTTTGACCTGATCTTGGATGATTTTTTTCTGGAAGAATATGCAGCTCAACTTGGAAGTGATTGCGCATTTTTTATTGAAAACACACCAAAAATAGCCAGAGGGCGAGGCGAAATATTGGAGCCCGTAGAGTTAGGCCTGAAAGGAACTTATCTGGTCCTGATCAACCCTGGGATTCATATCGGCACCAAAGAAGCGTATGCCGGTGTCACTCCAAAAAAGCCTGCGGGTAAACTGGAAGAGATTTTAGCGGATAAAGCACGATGGAAAAACGAATTGGTTAATGATTTCGAAGCAAGCATTTTCCCTAACCATCCCGAGATCGCAGCTATAAAAAATACTCTCTATGAAAATGGAGCTTACTATGCCGCCATGTCAGGCTCCGGATCTTCGGTTTTTGGGCTTTTTGAGGAGAAACCATCATCAATGAAATGGGATGATGGTTATTTTCAATTTGAAGAAATATTGTAAAACACTGATATTAAGCTTGGTAATAAAATTATTGCAATTTATATTTGTGAATCATAAATATAAATTGCAATGGCTACTTACACTAGTACACTTCCCGACGACCTTCTTCAAAGGCTCGCTGATTATGCCAAAAAACTTTCTCTGCCAAAAAACAAGTTGGTAGAAAATGCCCTCAATCTCTACCTCGACCATCTCAAGAGAGCTGAATATGTCAAATCATATAAGCAGGCGGCACAGGATGATGATATACTCCTAGTGGCAGAAGAAGGAATGGGCAATTACCTAAAGCAGATCGAAGATGAGGCAAGGTGAGATCTGGATGTCAGATCTCAATCCTGTGATAGGATCCGAGCAGGCCGGCAGAAGGCCGGTTGTTATTCTCAGTGGGAATCTGATGAATAAATTCCTTCAGGTGGTAATTACTGCACCCTTGACTTCAAAAATCAAAAATTACCAAGGAAACCCAATCCTAGAACCATCTCAAAAGAATGGTTTGAAACTACAGTCTGAACTGATGGTTTTCCATATACGCTCTTTGTCTAAGAATAGACTGATCGAAAAAATGGGAGAAATCTCAAATGAGGAATTAACAATGGCACTAAATACCCTTAAGGATATCACGACGCTCTAGACTCTTATCATCCTAGTGGCC
>CBFGUY010000095.1:0-15302 GCA_965651895.1 uncultured Algoriphagus sp.
AGTCATACTTTACTCCTTTTTCCTCCAGGAAATCGAAGGTCTTCTTCATCGTATTGCAATTCTTGATTCCGTAAACTTTGATAGACATGAGGTTTATATTTTAATATTTTATGTAAATCCGTTTTTCTTCCAATTAAGAGTAAAGCATCATAGAGTATGATAAACAATAGCATTTAGGCTACTTCGGTCTTCCGTCACTTGTACTGAGCTTAGTCGAAGTATCGGTCTCCCAGCCTAAAACTCAAAGACAATAAGGCAATTGGCATCAATTAGAGTAGTTACAGAATCTATAACCCCAATATCTCCACCATCGCCTCTTTATGGGCCACTAGGATCTGATCTATCAACTCATCCTTCAAAGCAGTGGACAGGAACAAACTTTCAAACTGACTTGGTGCCAGGTAAACACCACGTTTCAGCATGGCCTGGAAATATTTACCGAATAAAGCAGTATCAGAAGTCTTTGCGCTTTCAAAGTCAAATACGGGCTTATCTGTGAAAAACAAAGAATACATGCTCCCCAAGGTATTTACCGTGTAGTTCAATCCTAATTCCTTATTGATGCTTGAAATGCCTTCGGTCAACTTCCTGCCAATGTGATTCAGCTCAGAATAGACAGTTGGATCTTCGTTGAGAAATTTCAGCATGGTCAATCCTGCCGCCATCGCAATTGGATTCCCCGAAAGTGTACCTGCCTGGTAAACCGGTCCGGCAGGAGATACAAATTCCATAATCTCTTTCTTTCCTCCGTAAGCCCCTACAGGCATACCACCACCGATGATTTTCCCCAAAGTGGTCATATCCGGAGTAACTCCAAAAACTTCCTGAGCACCGCCTTTCGCCAATCGGAATCCAGTCATTACCTCATCAAAGATCAAGACTATTCCTTCTCTGGAACAGATATCCCGCAATCCCTGCAGATAACCTTCTTTGGGTAGGCACAATCCCATATTTCCCGGAACAGGCTCTAAAATCAATGCGGCAATTTCCCCTGGATTAGATGTGATCAGTTTCTCGATAGCTTCCAAATCGTTGTAAGGAGCAATCAATGTATCTTTGGCTGTCCCTTTAGTCACTCCAGGCGAATCAGGATCTCCCATAGTCATGGCACCAGACCCGGCAGCAATTAAAAACGAGTCGCCATGTCCATGGTAATGGCCTTCCATCTTGATGAACTTGTCTCTCCCGGTATAGCCTCTTGCCACTCGAATGGCAGACATAGTAGCCTCTGTACCGGAATTAACCATTCTAACTTTTTCTATAGAAGGCACCATGCTTACGATCAGCTCAGCTATTTCCACTTCACGGGCAGTTGGGGCACCAAAGGAAGTCCCATCTTCCATGGCCTGAATCACAGCCTCTTTCACTTTTGGATGATTGTGACCGAGCAGCATAGGTCCCCAGCTGTTAATCAGTTCAATGAATTTATTTCCATCCTCATCATATAAATAGGCCCCATCGGCTTTCTTGATAAAAAGTGGTTCTCCGCCTACAGCTCTAAAGGCACGAACAGGTGAGTTCACACCGCCTGGGATGAAATTTTGGGCTTTTGCAAAAAGCGCCTTACTCTTAGAAATATTCATGGTTTAATCTAAAGGTTTCAATTCGCCTGCTTCCAATTTAAAAACGGGCACGTATTGATTATTATGTACTCCCTGGAAATTAAATCCCCAAGTCAATTTCCCTGTCTGGAAAGCATTCTGATCTAGATTTCTTCTCAAGTCAAACCCTTTGGAATCTGACATGTTGGACGAAATCCAATTTATTACTTCTACCCCTAAAGCGGAGTTTATACTTGGAAGATTCAGATACTTATCATAAAATCTATTTCTAAATTCCCTCATTGGATCTCCATAGAAATTCAAGGTGTTGTTTCCTATAAAATAAAAGTTTGGAAACTCCAGCATCTCGTAGTTGGCAAAATTGAAGCCCAACCAGGAGTCCATAACCAGTGTGGGGATGGATGCATTGATGGATTCCATTAATGAAAAAACAGGCTGGGCAATGGATGGATCATCTGAAAGTAAGATTATCTGATCCACAGACATAACTTCCTGTCCACTGCGAATTCCCAAATCCTGCAAAAACTCACTACTGTTTCTTGAGGTTACCTGTTCAAATTTCACCAGTCTAAATCCTGCGCGTCCCAGTTTATCCTGTAGCATTTTTGCCAGCATCTCATCCCGGGAACTACTGCTATAGCCTATGGCGACTTCGTTACCCCAATTTTGGCTTTTTAAGGAAGCTACTATCCCATCAGCAATTGAACTTACAGAAGGACGGAACAAATAACTGTAATTTAATTCCTCAAACCGCTCACCTAAGTTAGAAAGTGGGTGGATAAAGGGAATCCTGGCCGTCTCAGCAAAACTGCTGACCACATCTGATTCTTCAGGATAAATAGGGCCAATAATCACATCTGCGAAGGCAATAGCTGGATTATGAAGCAATTTTTGTAGATGAGACACATCCCGTTTTGAATCAAACGTCAACATATTGACCTGTACTCCACTCAACTTCAACTGCTCTACACCATATTCCAGACCTTGATACAATTCGTATATAAAATCATTCTGTGGAATACTTGTTAGGCTGGCACGGGATGAATTGGTGAAAGGCAGAATCACTACGATGTCCAGTACTTGATCTTTAACCACATTTGAGCTCTCATTGGCTTTTCCTTGGAGCTCATAGTATGCTGCACGTTCTGTAGCAGATAGTATAGTCTGACTTTCCAGCACCCGCTTCAATGCCTCTCCATACCCCCTATTCTCCTTGAACTCTGAGAGATTGGCAATCATAAAGCTGGAACTGACCTGTTTAAGATGCTCATAGGTAGCATTTTCTGCCATAGCTATTATCTTCTCATCTTTGATTTTTTTGATCAGCTTAAGTGCTTCTACATTTTGTTGGTTTTTGAAATAAGCCACAGCCAAAAGGTATCTGGCTTCATCTGTTTTCGCCCAATTGCCATTCACCACAGGTTCTAATGCATCTATCGCCTGTGCAGGCTGGTTTGCGCCTAACGCAGCTTCAGCGAGGTGCATTGCTGCATAATTCGCTAAATTCCCATATTCTTTAGGATCAGTAAATTGCTTGAAAAGCGGAATGGCTTCCCAGTAGTTTTTTGCGGCAAGTTCAGACTGGGCCTTACGGTATGCATCCGGTGTGGGAATTTGAGCTAAAGCAAAACTCAAGATGAAAAATACCGGAATTACTAAAAGAGATTTTTTCATTTTATGAAGGTGAATCAAACATCAAACAGGGTCTGCAAATTTAACCCATTATTTTCAAACCCAAAGTTCAGGCCGAAAAGGCTTGAAATGTAAAAACCCGAAAACAAAGCCCCGGGTTTTATATATTCTATTGACTTTAGAAATCCAAAATCATAAATCGGAAATCCAAAAACGTCTTATTCCCATTCGATAGTTGCTGGTGGCTTGGAAGAAATATCATAAACCACCCGGTTTACTCCTTTTACTTTGTTGATGATATCGTTGGAGATTTTACCTAGAAACTCATAAGGTAAATGAATCCAGTCTGCAGTCATGCCATCCACAGACCCCACAGCACGTAAAGCAACGACTTTCTCATAAGTCCGCTCATCCCCCATCACGCCTACTGACTGTATAGGAAGCAGTATTGCTCCTGCCTGCCATACGCCGTCATACAACCCTGCATCTTTTAGCCCTTTGATAAAAATATGATCTACTTCCTGGAGTGTTTTCACTTTCTCGGCAGTGATATCTCCCAAAATACGGATACCAAGCCCCGGTCCCGGAAATGGATGACGCCCTATGATTGTTTCCACGATGTCCAGTGCACGTCCCACTTCCCGTACTTCATCTTTGAACAGGGTATTCAAAGGCTCTACGACAGAAAGCTTCATAAAGTCCGGCAAGCCACCCACATTGTGATGGGATTTGATGGTCGCAGATGGGCCTTTTACCGAAATCGACTCGATCACATCCGGATAGATGGTTCCCTGACCAAGCCATTTTACTCCTTCCAGTTTATTTGATTCCTCATCAAAAACCTCGATAAAGGCGTTTCCAATTGCTTTTCTCTTGGCTTCAGGATCAGTAATACCGGCCAATGCATCATAGAATTTCTGCTTGGCATCTACACCGATCACATTCAGTCCCATGTGCTTGTAGGAATCCAACACTTCCTCGAATTCGTTTTTGCGAAGCAAACCGTTATCCACAAAAACGCAGATCAACTGATCCCCTATCGCACGATGGATCAAAGTAGCAGCTACCGAAGAATCCACTCCTCCAGACAGCCCCATCACTACTTTATCAGAGCCGATTTTAGACTTGAGCTCGGCCACAGTGGCATCTATAAATACATCCGATGTCCAGTCCTGGGCACAGCCACAGATTCCTACTACAAAGTTTCTAAGCAGGTTTTTCCCTTCAGTGGAATGGGTTACCTCTGGATGAAACTGAATACCATACGTTTCTTCGTTCTGGATTTTGAAAGCAGCCACTCGTACAGAATCGGTACTTGCGATCACCTCAAAATTATCAGGTAAATTCTTAATCGTATCTCCATGTGACATCCACACCTGCGAACCGTGGCTCATTTCCTTGAGTAGGTCATAATGATTGTCCAGATGGCTCAGATTAGCTCTTCCATACTCTCTAATCTCTGAAGGAAGCACATCTCCCCCGTATTTCTGAGCCAGAAGTTGGGAACCATAACATACACCTAATAAAGGAAGTTTGCCTCGCAAAACGTCAAGGTCCAAATCCGGAGATCCCTCGTCACGGACTGAGCAAGGAGAACCTGATAGAATCACACCTTTTATATCGGATGTGATCTCTGGAACTTTGTTGTATGGGTGAATTTCACAATAAACGTTCAGCTCTCTAACTCGTCGGGCGATAAGTTGTGTGTACTGAGAACCGAAATCAAGGATGAGGATTTGTTCTGCCATGCGCAAAGGTAAGCAGGGCTGGCAAATTGAGGAAGTGATCCGCTAAATTTTACAGAATAATGTTTGGTGAGGAGGAATTTGAAAATTTGAATATGGTAAGGAGTTGCAAGGTCGCAAGATTGAAAAGTTGCTACAAGTCCTAGGTAGTTATTCATGATTTTATAAAAAAAGACAGGAATCATTTGATCTATGTAATGGATTGAAAATAGAATCGAACTATACAGTAAACACAATAAATAATTGACTAAAAGCATTTTAACAGTCTTTTAGTTAATTAACCTAAAGAAAGTTTAGTAATTGAAAAGATTAGTATTTATTCGTCTAACCAACTTTTAAAAACCATTTTATAAACACATGAAAACGAATCGCATACTTCTACTTCTTTTCTTCAGCAGTTTCCTATCCCTATCCTCCTTTGCACAGGAAAAACCAAAATTACAATATACTGTAGGGCTGGGATCATCTATTGATGGTATGAATCTGCTTTATGGACTTAATTTCACTAATGAGCTTAATGTAAGGCTTGGAAAGAGAACGTCATTTAATGCTGGGCTTACATTTTATCAATCGCTGGGCAGTTACGATGAAAAAACTTTGCCTGAGTATTCAAACGGGAAAAACAACGAACAGTCTTCTGGCATTTTTATTACCCCATCTTTCAAATATGATATTATACAAAGCCCTTCTGGATTCAATCTGGCTTTTTCCGCAGGACCTTCTTTACAGCTTGGTGGAGAATCTTTTATTCGGTCTTATTTTACGGATGTTCCTACCAATCAATACATTGTGAATAAATATCATCGCATAGGATTGTTCGTAGAACTAGAAGCAGAGTGGAACTCGAAAAATCCAAACCGTAAAAATGCTGTCAGTCTTTCAGCATTTGGAGCTGACAATGCCATTCCGTGGTATGCTCATGCCACCTATAAAATGAGATTCAAACTCGGAAAGTAATAAACCTAAAGTTCTATCTTGTGCCCAAAAAGTATATCAACACACATCGGCCGCATGAAATCTTTCCACATTCTATCCATTGTTTTTCTGTTCATTTCTCTCAACACCTTTGCCCAAAAAGCTCCTCTTCAGAAAGTAACTGATCCTTACTTTAAGTTGGTAAGACCAGAGTTCAAAGGGGACTTGGCCTACGAGACTGTCGCTTTCGTGGAGCAGTATTGGAGACTTGCTGGAAATACTGGGTTTAATAACACAGTATATGGAATTGCGGAAAAGCTAGAAGCAGCTGGTTATGTCTTGGAGGAAAAAGCCAAGGAGACAGATAGATTTACCTATAGAATAGAAACCCGAGAGCTGAAACAGCCAACTTGGGAACCTGTCTCCGGATCCTTGAAACTAGTCGGCAGCGAAGAAACTTTGCTTTCCTCTGAGACAAACCGAAATATGGTTTATCAATACTCCTCATCCACTCCAGCTGAAGGAATAACCGGGGAAGTCATATATATTGAGAACAAGGAGGCTCTTTCTTCTACGGATTTGAAAGGGAAGATTCTCTTTTCTGATGAGGTTAACTATAGAACTTTGCAATCTGCAATTACAGAGGAAGGGGCTTTGGGCGCATTGACCTACGATATGCCAACCTATTTGCAGCCAGAGAAAAATACGACTTCCATCCAGTTTCGAGGATTGAGATACGACGGGCAAAATCCGGCATGGGCCATTGCCCTTTCTTACGAAGCCAAAGAGAAACTAAAAGCGGAACTGGAGAAAGGCAAAGTAGAAGTGCAGGTGAAGGTAGAAACGGAAATTTATGAATCAGAGGAACTGACAGTTGTGGCAAATGTAAAAGGCTCGCAAATGCCGTTGGAAAGCCTGGTTTTCTCAGCCCATATCCAAGAACCCGGAGCAAATGACAATGCAACTGGAGTGGGCACACAGCTGGAAATGGCAAGCATCACTGCTGATTTGATCCAAAAAGGAAAACTAGACCTCAAACGCACACTTACCTTTCTCTGGGGAGATGAGATCATTTCCACAAGAAGGTATATCAATGAAAAAGACAAGAGAGAAGCAGAAATCAACTGGGGGATTTCCCTGGATATGGTAGGAGAAAACACTGACCTCACCGGAGGCACGTTTCTAATCGAAAAGATGCCTGATCCAAGTGCGATCTGGACGCGCGGTGAGGATAAACATAGCGAATGGGGCGGTGCGCCCATGACAGTGGAGCAGATGAAACCACACTATCTGAATGATTTTATAATCACTGTTTTTGAAGCTCAGGGAGCATATGCTGATTGGGTAGTGAAAACCAATCCTTTTGAGGGAGGATCTGATCATACACCTTTCCTTCAGGCTGATATTCCTGGACTTTTGCTATGGCACTTTACTGATCAGTTTTACCATACAGATAATGACCGGCTGGATAAAGTCTCCCAGAAAACCATGCAGAATGTCGGTACAGCAGCTTTGGTTTCTGCTTATACCTTATTAAATGCAGATGCAAAAACTGTAGATCATATGATGGGTCTGATCACGGCAACCGCCCAAATACGTTTGCTTACAGAAGTTCAACTCAGCAAAAAATCCATAACAGAAGGTGGATCGAAGGAAGAGGAGCAGAAAATATTGGACACTTGGGCGGACTATTATTCAAAGGCTATGGACTCAATAAAAGACTTGGTACCTGAAGACGATGAAAAAACCTTGAGGAGAATAACACTTGCGAAAGAAGCCATCAAGGCTAAAGTTCCTCGGCTTTAATCCTTAGTTGCAACTAAGTTTTTTTGTATCTTTGGTTTTATTTTCTAAACCATGTTCTATGAAAAAATCACTACTCCTATGTTTTTCACTTGTCACTTACTTTATACAATCATCCGCTTTAGCCCAGGAGAGTAACAAGCTGACCTATTATGTGGGAGTTGGTCCTGCAATTGACGGAAACCTTGGATTGTATGGAATCAATGTAAGTAACGAACTCAGTTTTGGTGTGGGGAAAAGAACTTCGCTGAACCCTTCGTTGACTTACTATCAATCGATCAAATCCTTTGACAACTTTGATGATCCGAAATTTGGACAGGATAATTCCTCTGGCTTATTCACCAATGTCACATTCAAGTATGATGTATTAAAAACAAAAAATGACTTCAAAATCTCACTGGCTTTTGGCCCTTCTTTCCAGATTGGGAGTGAAAACAGTACAGATGGCGCATACCTGAGATACGATGATTTAGGTAATTACTACGAGTACTTTTATACACTAGAGCGCTTTGCAAGATTAGGATATACACAGCAAGTTGCATTCGATTGGAAAAGTAAAAACGAAAACCGTAGAAATTCAGCCGTGGTCAGCATGTCTTCATTTGACGGCTATTGGCCTTGGTACTTGATGGCTTCCTATAGAATGGGGTTCCGATTACGATAGTTTTGCATAAACTTGATCAGTATTTTGCTCTAAATACTAATCTGGGTGTCCCCCATCCATATTTATCGTTTTCCGTGAGTAAGACACTCACAAGGCTGGTGATGGGTTTCAAATTAAAGTAATCTAGGCTTATCCTTGAAAATTGATAATTGAGCTTGATCATTGATCATTTCGAAATGCTCTTTTGGGGCTCTCCTTCAACAGCAAATCCCAATCCGACTGCTCAAATCCTTTTTCATTCAACACAGGCATCAGCTTTTCAAAAATATTGGTAAAAGGTACAAATTCTCCCCCATCTGGATTAGCAGGATCATACCAACCCGCATCATGGGAAATTAAGATGTTTCCCAAAACCCCTTGCTCTTTAGCAAATAACAAGCGATCCACATACTCATCTACGCTCCAGCCTATTCCATCCAAACTGATCCAAACCCCAAGTTTAGCCGCTTCTAGGTAATTCTGAAAATCTCCTTCCGCTTGTGCATGAACCCAAACAAAAGCCGAGGGATCAACATCCATTTTCTGCAAAATTGCTACTTCTTGTTTTGCCGTTGCCCAAGTCCCGGTATGAGATGCTATTGTCAACCCAGTTTTTTGATGGGTTAAGCCAGCAGCTTTTACCAATTTGGCATCGATTTCCCGAAGCGGACTTTCTTCATTTACTGAGATTTTTATGAATCCAGGTCTAATGCCCGTTTCCGCTATTCCATGCTCATACTCATCTATCCATCGTTCTGCCAATTCCTCTGCACTTTCTTGAAAAACAAAATCCGGCAGGTACTTCCCTCCCACTGCTCCATAAAACCCTGTATTGGTGACCAGCTGAACCCCTGAAAGGTCTGAAAGTTTTTTCAGCAAAACAGGATCTTTAGCCAAGTAAGAAGGCGTGCAGTCAAAAATCGTTTTTACGCCATACTTCTTTACCTCCATCAAATAAGGCAAAACCTTTGCGATAACCTCATCCTGATCATACCGATCCGGAGAGACTGAATCCGCACCTATAAAATCCACTAACATATGCTCGTGAACTAATGTAATCCCCATAGAATCTAGGGGAATCGTGCCCGTTACAGTATTGAAGGATATGGACTCAGATTCAGATTTTGTACAGGAGACAGACAACAGTAAAAAACCGAATCCTACTAATAGGGAATGCTTCATACATAAAACTAAGCAACACCTTCCAATAAAGTCAACTCCATATGAATTGGTTTGTAACTATTCTTATTTCAAGGAAGACATTCCGCCATCCACATGCAGTATCTGTCCTGTGACCCAGGAGGATTTTTCATCCAAGAGGAAACAGGTGGCTTCGGCAATATCTTCGGGTTTACCTATTCTTCCCAAAGGATGTCTTTTCTCTGATGCCACACGCTTCTCATCTGTGCTAATGAGTTGATTTGCCAGAAGTGTATCTGTCAAAGAGGGAGCAATGGCATTGACCCTGATATGGTTTGGAGCCCATTCTGCAGCCAGTGACCGTACCAAGCCTTCTATCGCTCCCTTAGCTGAAGCAATTCCCGCATGAAAACCCATTCCGGTCTGTACCGCTACCGTGCTATAAAGGACAACGGAGGCACTACCGGATTTTTTCAGATTTTTCATGCAGGCTTGGAGAGTTCTTACAGCTCCGAAAAAGTTAATATCCATCTCTGATTGGAAGTCCTCCACTGTAATTCTGTGGAAGGGTTTCAGGTTAATAGATCCAGGACAATAAACCAATCCATCAATTACCTCCGGTAAATCCATGAACTCCATCCCCTCATCCGTGACATCTACTTGCTGATTTCCTTCTCCGGATCTGGAATAGAGAAATAAATTTGTACCACTATTTTCCGCCAACGCTGCTACAGCTTTACCTATTCCAGAATTGCCTCCTATGATGACTATGTTCTTTCCTTTCATTGCTTTTCCTTTTAGCTTAAAAGCAATGAGAAGCAAAGAATGTTTGAAGCTAAAGCTATTTTAACTCATAAAAGTAGATGGTCTGCACATCCTTTTCCACAGCATATGGATCTTCTCCGGGCTTTGCGTTAGAGTAAAGAATATCACGCACTGACCAAAGCTTCACATCCCAATTGCCTTGCCATATGTTTTCTTCGCCTTTGAAAATCTGGTAATTGGAGATTGACTTATATTTATCTGCCAATTCCATAAATTCTGGCCCACCCACATTCTCTTTTGGAAGCTTATCTACGTCCTCCTGTGGCGCAAAGCCTTCAAATTGCGTTAACAAATAATCATTTGAGATCACAAAATTCGTGTATTCTGAACTGGCCAAAGCATTTAAAAATCCTTCAAATGATGCTTCATCCCTAGTTGGCGAAATCTGTTTGTAACTTTTGCCAGGGTTCAAATCCCATTTTCTTTTCAACTTTAATTCAGGAAACTCATAGACATACATTTCAGGGGAATTTGGAAAAAGCACAAACAGCTCATCCTCAAAAAATTTTACAATCGGATCTAAATTATTGTATTGTCCGGGATTGATAGCCACTTGGCTTTCAGCAGGAATGAACGCTGAACTAAGGGTTTTCATGGAATTGAGATCTCTGATTGTAATAAACGGGTAAGCAATACTAAAATCATCTGATTGATTAACCTCATGTGACTCAGACTTGTCGAGTGAAAATGTATAAAAGAAATTCTTATGCGTAAGAGCAGCTCGACTACCTACAATTCTTCTAGTGATCAATTCAAAATCCAACTCACGTTCCTCAATTAGATTAAATTCCAGATCATAAATAAAAGCTCCAACATGTGAAAGTATTAGTATCTTATCTTCTCCCATATAGGTGGCTGTGCTAAAATACCTTGATTTGAAACTGTCCTTGCCATCCTCACTTCTATTTGCTTTGGTAAGTATGTGTCCCTCGGCATTAATCCTAAAAAGTTCACTGGTAGTCCAATCATAAAAAAGATATTCCGAATGATCCTCTTTGACATCTATTAGTGCAAGTTCGGTCAAGTTATCGATCACCAGACTATCGGTAATCACCAACTCAGGAATATAAGCCGTTGCCCTAGTTTCACCAGTCTTTTCCCCGCAGGAAACTAAGACTAGAAGAAATGAAACCAATAAAAAACCCTTCATTTTATTATTTTTTCCTAATAAGATAGGTATGGTGATCAGGAATTCAAAATTGAATTATTTTTTTTGTTCTATCACTGGTCAAAGATCAGGAACTATGCAGAAAGACCTCCGCGGGAATACTGAAGAAATTTTTAAGCTTTTGAGCCATCTTAATTACAGAAAGTTATGAGCTAGTATTCCATCTCGCACCTTTTCTCTGGTCTTCGTTTTATGGTTTGATCTGGGGCTGGATTACTATCAAAAGCGGGAGTATTCTATTGGCTTTAATTTCACATAACCTTGGTAATGGAGTAGGAATGCTGATCAAGATGAGGTGAATCTGTTTAAAAGTAATTGTCGCAATTGGCATCCTCCATCTATTCCGAAAAATTGATGCTTTCTACGGGTTTGGAGGTTATGTTGATAACACATGGGATATACTTTTTATCAGCCTGACATTAATTACTATCGGATTAGCAATGATATTTTTCAGCATTTACCGATCGTGCCGTTGGCACTCTGGGCGAATTCATTTGTATTTCCTAACCCCTGAATTTCGCTTTGCTGCATTCAGGGCGGTTACCTGTTGTGCCTTTGGCACAAACGCTTAAATCAACCATTTCCGGCAAAAGGATTTCCCTTGCCAAAGGCAAGGCCTGTAAATGCCCAGAATGCAATTCTGGGTCAAGGATATAGTTTATATGATTTTCAGAGTGCCAACGGCACGATCAGTAGTGTAAAGGTATTTGTGATCCCCGATAACATGTATTGGCCATAGGGCAGTTGGCTGTCGTGTAGGTTATACAGGGAGCACAAGCACATTGCACAAAAAACAGGTTCTTCATTCTAGGGAAATGAAACAGGGTATTTGGGAAATCAAAAGCCGATTCATACAGATTTTCACAGTACGCTGTCGGATGAATCCCCAACTTTTTAGACTGATCCTGTTCCTTCGCGTTTTCTTCGTGCCCTTTGTGGCTAAAAAATAAAAAACCGAGCCTCTCAGCCCGGTTTTCAATGTTGGTTTAGTGTTTCAAAATTACCTTTCCAAACTGATGTATTTCAGAAATTCATTTCGAGTTTGCTCGTCTTTTTCAAACTTACCTGAATAGAACGATGTAAGGGTGCTACTTGTTGTGTCCTTCACTCCTCTAGAGCTTACACACATGTGATCAGCATCCATGATCACAGCCACATCATCAGTACCTAGCGCTTCCACCAGCTCATTTCCGATCTGCATCGTAAGCCGCTCCTGCACCTGCGGGCGTTGGGAGAAGTACTGTACGATCCGGTTGATTTTGGAAAGACCGATTACCGATCCGTTGGAAATGTAGGCCACATGGGCTTTGCCATGAATTGGCACGAAATGATGCTCACAGTGCGAAAAGAAAGTAATATTCTTCTCCACCAGCATTTCGTTGTACTTGTATTTGTTTTCAAAAAGCTTTGCGATAGGCTTATTCTTAGGGTTCAACCCACTGAACACTTCCTTCACATACATCTTTGCCACACGATGCGGAGTTCCTTTAAGACTATCGTCGGTCAGATCCAAGCCCATGATATGCATGATTTCGCGGAAGTGCTTTTCGATCAATTCGACCTTCAGGTCATCATCCATTTCGAAAGCATCTTCTCTCAGAGGCGTTTCTAGGGAAGTTACTACATGCTCATCCCCAATATCCTCGGCAGATGCCCGGGCGATATTAATTCCCATCGTATTCAACAAAGTTTCTTTCTGTTTCATAAAGTCGAATTGTTAACTCGAATTTTCGATCAATTTTTTCCCTTAAAATATTCCAAATAACCACTGCAATGTTCTCAGCGGTTGGGTTAAGTTCTTTGAATTCATCGGTATCCAGGTTTAAATTTTTGTGATCTAGTTTTCTTAACACATGCTCTTTGATCAGGTCACTGAGCACTTTCATGTCATATACATAACCCGTCCGTGGGTCTATGTCTCCTCTTAGTTTTACGACCAATTCATAATTGTGTCCATGAAAATGAGGATTATTGCACTTACCAAAAACTGCTTGATTCTGATCTTCTGACCAATCAGGATTGTGAAGTCTGTGGGCTGCGTTGAAATGTTCTTTTCTAAATACTGATACTTTCATGGAATGCTGAAACAGCCGCTTATCTGTTTTTGTTTGAATTATTTTCGGATCTATCTGTTACAGTACAAGGATGGCACTGACGCACAGTGGACTAATTTTCGGAACGCAAAATTAAAGAATTATAATTGGTACCAAAATCACCCCATATTCATACCAATTCAAGAACCCACAAAAGCGTGGAGAAGGTTCCAATGAATTTTCACATAAATTATGTCTTCAATCATAAGACACTGAGTCCAAGTTCGTTTGAACTCTCGGGACATCCTCCTAAATTTGCACAATCACCCAAATGCTTATGCTAAATCAAACCATTGCGATTACCCTCCTCTTGTTTTTAGGAGTCTTCCCAAACTCAGAACCACATAAAAATATCCCCATTACGAATACAGCCATCGATCCGGTAACTGAAATTTACGATGGCTTACAAACCTCTACAGGTACTTTACCTTCCAAAGAAGTATTTGCATTAGCTTTTCAAGGTTGGATGAAAATGAAGGACAACCTTAAGTCAAAAGTGTTGACAGTAATCGATTTCAGTATGCCATCCACTGCCAAGCGTATGTGGATCATAGATCCGGAAAAGGGAGAAATTCTCTTAAATTCGGTCGTTTCCCACGGAAGAAATTCAGGGGATCTCATGGCAAAAACTTTTTCGAACCAACCGGAATCTTTTAAAAGCAGCTTGGGATTTTATACAACTGCCGAAACTTACTCCGGAAAACATGGCTATTCACTTCGGCTGGACGGTTTGGAAAGAGGTTTTAATGATCAGGCTAGAAAACGTGCGATAGTTATCCACGGAGCAGATTACGCACGGGAAGAATTTGCCAAATCTGTAGGAAGATTGGGAAGAAGCTTAGGGTGCCCGGCACTTCCCAGCGAGCTTTCTGCCAAAGCTATCGATATGATCAAAGACGGTTCTTTACTTTTCATCTATGGAAATGACGATACTTACCTTACCAAATCAAGCCTTATCCAAGCTTGATTTGGCGCTTCGCAAAGCCTTTAAAAGTGCCTGATCCCGATCATACACATCTGATCTGAAATTAGCTTTTCCGTCTTTATCCGCCCAGAAGGTCATATAAAGTATCACAACAGGTATTTTCCTGTCCAGTTCCACCACTTTTTCTTTATCCTGATGCATGGCTTCCTGGATTTTCTCATCATCCCATTCCTCACTATCCAATAGAATCTTCGCAAATTGCTCAGGGTTCTGAATTCGTATACAACCATGACTCAGGGCTCGGGTTTCTTTTTCGAAAAGACTTCTGGCAGGGGTATCGTGGATGTAGATATTATATTCATTGGGAAACATAAACTTTACCAGCCCTAGTGAATTATCTCCTCCAGGCTTTTGGCGTACCCTATAGCCCTCTTCTTTTGATAAGTTGACCTTAGAAGCTCTTACCACTTCTCCGCTACTACTCACCACTTCCATATTTTTTTGCTCCAGATAGTTAGGGTTTTTATTGATGGAGGGAATGATTTCATCCTTGGTAATGGACTCCGGGATATTCCAATAGGGGCTAAATACAATGTAACTCATCGGTGCGGTGAAGGTGGGCGATTCACTGTATTCCTTACCAACAATCACCTTAGCCGTAAAAGCGGTGTCCTTCTTTATGAGATAATCCAACTGATAATTGGCGATATTCACTACGACCATTTCCTGCTCCCAATCCATTTTTGGCATCCAGCGAAGACGCTCCATATTGATGGCAGCAATATCAATCAGATCTTGGGGAGATTTATTCAGAGATTCCGCTACCAAGGATCCGATTACCCCATCCGGAT
>CBFGUY010000096.1:0-15153 GCA_965651895.1 uncultured Algoriphagus sp.
TGAAAGAATGGTATAGAAGGAAAAAGCATGATATGGCGTAAATAAAATCCACATTAGCTCCCCTATCATAAAATCCGGGTCTTAATTCATCTTAGATCCTCTATAATACAAAAATAGCATCGAGTTGAAACCCGATGCTAAATTAATTTTGACCTAAACAACCTGGTTTGGATTATCTAGGATGAATCATGTTATGAATTTAGATAAATCTATTCAATAGATTTTCGAAATACTCCTGCTTGCCGCTTGTCTGAATAGGTTCTCCTACTTCCGCTGCATAATTTCTCAGATCCTCCAAAGTAAGATTACCTTCTTCAAAAGCTTTTCCTTTGCCTGAATCAAAGCTAGCATAGCGATTCTTTCTTCTTTCCAGGTAATCTGACTTATCCAGAATATCCTGGGCGATCAACATACCTCTGGCAAAAGCATCCATACTGCCGATGTGTGCCAGGAATAGATCATCCATATCTGTAGAGTTTCTCCTGATTTTGGCATCAAAATTCACTCCTCCACCTTGGATACCTGCTGAAGTTAGCAATACAAGCATGGCTTCAGTCATTTCCTGCAAGTTCATCGCAAACTGATCGGTATCCCAACCGTTTTGGTAATCACCTCGATTGGCATCTATACTACCTAACATACCTGCATCGGCACAAACCTGCAGTTCATGCTGGAACGTATGCCCTGCTAAAGTCGCATGGTTAACTTCAATGTTCAGTTTGAAATCCTTGTCTAATCCATGCTGTCTCAAGAAGCCAATCACTGTAGCAGCATCGTAATCATACTGGTGCTTGGTAGGCTCCATTGGCTTAGGCTCAATGAAGAACGTTCCTTTGAATCCGTTCTTCCTTGCATAGTCACGAGCTATGGTCAGGAACTGGGCTAGATGTTCAGTCTCACGCTTCATATCAGTATTTAGCAAGGACATGTAACCTTCACGGCCACCCCAGAACACATAGTTTTCACCGTTTAAAGCAATAGTAGCGTCGATTGCATTTTTCACCTGAGTACCTGCCCACGATACCACATTGAAATCAGGGTTGGTAGAGGCTCCATTCATATACCTCGGATTGCTGAATACATTTGCAGTACCCCAAAGCAATTTCACACCAGTCTCGGCTTGCTTTTGCTTAGCATACTCTGTAATGATCTGCATTCTTTTCTCATATTCACCAAGGGTTGGCCCCTCATCGATCAAGTCAATATCATGGAAGCAGTAGTAAGGAGCTCCGATTTTGGTGATGAATTCAAAAGCAGCGTCCATTTTGTCTTTAGCCCGCTGAATAGGATCAGCAGCCGCATCCCATGGGTGGACGATAGTACCTGGGCCAAATGGATCTCCACCCGTGCCACAGAAGGAATGCCAGTAAGCAATAGCAAATTTGAAGTGCTCCTTCATAGTTTTCCCGGCGATGATACGGTTCTCGTCGTAAAATCTAAAAGCCAATGGATTATCACTTTCCTTGCCTTCGAAAGGGATTTTATCGATTGAAGAGAAATAAGTTTTTGACATGTTTACTTTGGTTTATTAGGTTTTATAGGTTTGAAAATTATTTGTTCATTTTTTGTATTGCTTCCAAATGCCCCTTCCAGGTAGAATAGACTTCTTCATAGGGATCAAAGAAATGCGCATTTGGCTCTATAGTCTCGACTAATTCCAGTCCTTCAAAAGCTTCTGCCTCACTCGCAAATACACCTGCGCCAATCCCCGCACCTCTAGCAGCGCCCTGGGCTCCATCCGTATCATAGAGTTCCAGTACCACTTTGTTCATGTGAACAAAAGTCTTCCGGAATATGGGGCTGAGGAACATGTTTGCTTTCCCCGCTTTTACTGTCTTAAGGTCAAGTCCCATATCCTGCATGATTCTAAAGCCAAAGGTAAGCGCAGAAACAATACCTTCCTGAGCAGCCCGTATCATATGCCGTTTATCATGCTTTAGCAGATCCAGTCCAAGTAGATGTGCTCCCACGGGTCTGTTTTGCATGATTCGTTCAGCTCCGTTACCAAAAGGAATGAAAGTGAGACCTTCCGAGCCTATTGGGGCAGAACCGCCAAGATTGTTCATCTCATCGTATTCAATATGTCCGGCTCCCATTATTTTTTTAAGCCAACTATTGAGTATCCCTGTACCATTCACACATAGCAGTACTCCATAACTTGGATTCTCTTTTGTGTGATTGACATGTACAAAGGTATTAACTCTGGATAAAGGATCATGAAGTGGCTTATCCGCTACCCCATACACTGTCCCTGAAGTTCCAGCTGTAGTTGCCAACTCTCCCGGCTTCAATACCTGAAGGGAAAAAGCATTATTTGGCTGATCTCCGGCACGATAAGAAATAGGAACCCCTTCTTCTAACCCTGTAACTTCAGATGCCAAAGCAGACACTCTTCCCTGTATGGAATAAGAAGGGACTACTTCAGGTATCCAAGATTTAGAGATTTGGTAGTTGTTGAGCACCTTGTCACTCAAGCCATTCTTTTGAAAATCCCAAAATATGCCCTCAGACAATCCAGTCTCGGAAGTACAGATTTCCCCACTCAATTTCATCGCAATAAAATCACCGGGAAGCATCATTTTATGGATTTTGGAGGCTAACTCGGGTTCATTCTCTATCACCCAGCGGAGCTTGGATGCGGTGAAATTCCCTGGAGAATTCAACAGGTTTTTAAGGCAATATTCTTCGCCAAGTTCTTTGAACGCCTTCTCACCTATGCCGACGGCCCGGCTGTCACACCATATGATTGAAGGTCTTAGCACATTCTGATTCTTATCCACTAGTACCAAACCATGCATTTGATAAGCTATGCCGATTCCCTTAAGTTCTCCATTTTGCACTTTTGTTTTGCTCAGTACGTAGCGGATAGAGTGTTGGACATACTTCCACCAAGTTTCCGGGTCTTGTTCAGCCCAGCCCTTTTCGGGTGAATCTATGATCATTTCCTCCTCAGGAAAAGCCTTAGATAAAATAGACTTTCCAGAGTCGGCATCAAGTAAAGAAGTCTTGACAGAGGAACTCCCAATGTCAATCCCTAATAATAAACGTCTCATTGAATGTGTTTTTTTACCAGAATACGATGTATAGAGCTGCAGTAATGCCTGCGATCAGGACAGCACCAATTTTGAATGTGGTACTCGTGCTGAACAACTCTTTATTGATTTCGATGCTATTTGGATGGTCTTTCCCTTTGCCTTCTACCAAACTGATTATGATCATCAATGCGGCCACAATCAAGAATACAACCCCCATTCTGTCTAAAAAGGGCAAAGCTGGAAAAACCACCTTGAGAGCTATTGATAGTGGAATACTCAATGCAGCACCCGTAAGGGCAGCATTTGAAGTGGTCTTTTTCCAGAATACACCAAAGAAGAAAATAGCAAATACTCCCGGACTGATAAATCCGGTATATTCCTGGATAAACTGAAATGCCTGATCCAATGCACCTAATGCGGGAGCAACAATCGAAGCTATCCCAAAAGCAACCAAGGCAGTAATACGGCCAACTTTTACCTGCTTAGCTTCTGAGGCATTCTTGCCGATATACTTATTATAAATATCCATGGTGAAAATAGTAGAAGTACTATTGGCCATGGAAGCCAAGGAAGAAACAATTGCCGCAGTCAATGCCGCAAATGCAAGACCTTTCAAACCAACCGGTAAGAGCTGAAGTAGTGTGGGATACGCTCTATCAGACTTTATAATACCAGTTAAAGGGTCTTTCATAGACTCGATAAAGCCTGTATCTATTCCGTTGGTCACGATCACATAAGCAGCAATCCCCGGGATCACCACGATTAGTGGCATAAGTAGCTTCAGGAATCCTGCGAAAATCATCCCTTTCTGAGCTTCATCAAGGCTCTTGGCAGCCAGTGCCCTCTGGGTGATGTATTGATTAAAACCCCAATAACTTAGATTAGTAATCCACATACCCCCTACTAACACGGAGATCCCCGGAAGATCAAGATAAGCATCACGAGTACCACCAGAACCATCAGGGATCATCATTTCACCTTTGGACAAAATCATAGAAAAGTGCCCCGGAACCTCTCTTCTCAATAATCCAAGTCCTTCCCATGCATCACCACTTCCTACCATCTGCAAAGCTATATAAGTAGTGGCAAGTCCGCCTGCTATCAAAAAGAATACCTGAATAACGTCTGTCCAAGCCACAGCCTTCAAACCTCCATAGATGGAGTATATCATCGCAAAGAGCGCCAAACCAGCTATGCCGTAGCCCATAGGCACATTCAGGATCGTATTTAAGCTAAGTGCACCCAAATACAAAACAGAAGTAAGATTGACAAAAACATAAAGTAACAACCAGAAAATGGCCATTGTGGTCCTTACTCTGGTATCATATCTGTCCAATAGAAACCCGGGCATAGTGTAAATCCCCTTCTTGATATACACCGGCAAAAAGAAAATCGCCACTACCAATAAGGTTACAGCTGCCATCCACTCATACGTAGAAATTGCCAATCCCAGAGCAAATCCGGAGCCTGACATTCCTATAAACTGTTCCGCTGAAATGTTGGAAGCTATCAATGACGCCCCTACTGCCCACCACGGTAAGGCTTTGGATGCAAGAAAATAATCTGAGGAATTTTTAACGTGACCTTTCTTCTCACGTGACACAAAAATACCCATCCCTATGATGAGTAAACAATAGCCTATAAAGACGGCTAAGTCTAAGGGTTCTAAGAGCATAAATTATTAGGTTAGGTTTGGGCAGTTAGTTTGGGTAAACGACTAATCTTATTAGAATAGGCCGATAAAGATAATATTTTCATGGCAACGTGTATAATAAATTATGCCTAATTCGAATTAATGAAATATTAGTTCTAAAAAGTCTAGAGGCTGTGTATTCAGCTTTTTATCACGAAAACTCCCCAAGTAACTGATCCCCGTACAGTTAGAAACAAATATCTGATCTGACATCTCTAAATCACTGATTTTAAATTCACCTTCATGAAAAGGAACAGATTTTTCCGTTAATTGATCAAGGATTGCCTGCCTGCTTATTCCATTAATACAACTGCAGGAAAGAGATGGGGTGTAAATGATCCCGTCCCTGACCCAAAAAACATTCGAAGAACCAGCCTCAGAAACATATCCTCTATAATCCAAAAGAATTATCTCATCCAGTCCCCGGTCTTTTCTCTCTAGGTTTGCCAGTACATAGGGCAGTGCATTGAGCGTTTTAAGATTAGCCCATGGCGTGGGAAATAACTGGATCTTCAACGAAACATCAGCTGATTCTTTGACAGCAGAGGCAGTCTTGAGCTCAGAGAGCTGAAGGGTTTGCATTACTTCATTACACTCAGGAGTGTATTTTCCTTTGCCGGCTCTGACTACATTCCACCGCACGCGAAGTTTACTGTCAGGATAACTCTCTCTCAAGAAATGTAGTAACTCCTTAGGTTCAATATCTTCTGATTTTAGACCCAATACTCCCATCCCGTCAAATAATCTTTTAATATGTTTGTCAAAAAACCTAATTTCACCATGTGTGAAAATCATGGTTTCAAATAATCCATCGCCAAAATTCAAAGCTCGCATAGGGAATTCAACGACAGCTTGTGAAGACCAAGAATCACTAGGTGAGAGTTTTTGATAGGTTGTTTCGTTTTCGGTCATAAAACTGTTCATTTTCGCTCAGTTAGCTGATTTGTTTGCCTATGGAATTGTTAAACTATGTCAATGTCAGACCATTTAAAACAGGTTCTATACAATAAACATGGATTTTTGTTTAAAATCATGCTCAGGATTTTACCTTAGCACCAAAATTGGAATATTAGTCCCAGATGGCAAATAAAAGTAGTGTTTTTGATATGATAGGACCAATAATGATAGGGCCATCTTCTTCTCATACCGCAGGCGTAGTCAGAATAGCCAGAGCAGCTATCCGTATACTGGGAGGAACACCCGACGATGCTTCGATCACATTTTATAATTCCTTTGCCAGAACCTATGAGGGCCATGGAAGTGACAGGGCTATTATTGGTGGTTTGATGGACTTCAAAACAGACGACTCTAACATCAAAACATCCCTGGAGATTGCTCAGGAAAATGGATTTTCTTATCGATTTAAGTCTATTGGAAATTCTTCAATACATCATCCCAATACCATAAAGCTGAATCTGATAAAAGGTGATAGAACTGTAGAAGTGGTAGGAGAAAGTCTGGGAGGCGGAGTGATCAATATTTCAGAGGTGGACGGATTTGTGGCCAACTTTTCAGCTGCTGACCATACCCTTATTATAAAGGCTGAGGATATTTCCGGTGCTATTGCATTTATCTCTGCGGTGATCGCTCAGGAAAAAGCCAATATCGCTACCATGTCTGTTTCTAGAAAAGGCAAAAATGACATAGCTTGCCATGTGATAGAGATGGATTCAGGGATCAATGAAATCACACTTAATTATTTAAAATCTTTATCCTGGATCACCGAATTAATATACATACCTGACATTGACCTTTAACTACATTATGAAAAAATTCCTACTAAGCATTGCCTTGGCGACTGGAATTGGTTTTTCGATTTTTGCACAAGAACCTGTTATTCCCTCCGGTCCCATCGACTTGGAAACAGCCGTTTCAATCGCCTTGGAAAACAACCTGACGCTGAAAAGAAGTGTATTGAACCAGCAGACCATCGAAGCTAATCTCCTGCAAGCCCAAGGTGAACGCTATCCCAATCTATCTACCGGAGCAAGCACAGGGTATAGATGGGGTAGATCTATTAACCCGGTAACAAACCTATTTGAAACTGCGCGTATAGGAAACATCAACGTCTCCGCTTCATCTAATGCCACCATTTTTGCAGGTAATCAGATCAACAATTCCATCAAACAGTCAAAAGTGGATCTGGAAGCTGGCATGTATAACATAGAAGCTACTAAAAACGATATTACACTAAATATTATCAATTTGTTCATCAATGTGGTCTTCAACCGCGAGCAGGTGAACGTAGCGGAAAATCAACTGGCCTCTACCTCAGACCAACTAATAAGAACTACTAAACTGGTAGATGCAGGATCGCTTCCACTTTCAGACCAACTGGACGTACAGGCACAAAATGCCACTAACCAAGTAAATCTGATCAATGCAAAAAATAATTATAACATAGCAAAGCTGAATCTAGCCCAGGCTCTGCAGATACCATACACCCCAGAATTCTCAGTAATCGAGCCAGATTTCGAAATTAATGAGTTGTTGATGTCCACAGAAACCCCAAAAGACATCTACGATGAGGCGATGAGATTCATGCCTGAAATCAAAGCCGCACAGGCAAATGTACTCAGCGCTGAATATGGGGTTAAACTTGCAAAAGGAGGATATTATCCTACCCTCGGAATTGGTGCAAACATCTTTTCCAATTATGTGGATCAAGTGTATGGCACTGAAAGACCGACATTTGGACAACAGATAGAGAACAACTTATCAGAGGCAGTTAATCTTCAACTTAACATTCCTCTTTTTTCCAGACTGAGCAACAAAGCAAACGTGCAAAGAGCCAGAGTGCAAAAACAAATCTCAGAAGTGGCAGAACTGGAAGCGGAAAACCAACTACGCAATGATATTGAAACTGCCTATAATAGTGCACTAGCCGCCCAACTCACCTATGAATCCTCTTTGATTCAAGTGGAAAGCCTGAAGGAAACCTTCCGTATTGCCCAGCAACGATTTGATCTTGGTGCTATCAATTCTGTTGATTTTCAGGTGGCGCAAAACAACCTTTTCAATGCACAGGCAGATTTGCTTAATGCTAAATACACGTATATTTTCAGAGTAAAAGTTCTTGATTTTTACCTGGGTAACCCCATTAATCTCAATTAAACCATGGCTAATAAGAAATCAAACAAGCTATTGTATTACCTCCTTGGAGGAATAGTAGTGCTAATTATTTTTGCCGTTATCGCCCGAAATGCCGGATGGGTAGGTGGTGAAAAACAAACACAGGTGGAAGTCTCAACAGTAAAAAAAGTGCCCATCATCGAAAAAGTGAGTGCCTCAGGAGAAATACAACCTGAAGTAGAAGTAAAACTCAGTCCAGATGTTGCTGGTGAGATAATCTCCCTAAATGTAAAAGAAGGGGATTCTGTGGCCGCTGGTATGCTTTTGGTGAAAATCAGGCCTGACAACTTTATCTCTGCGCTCAATAGAACCAAAGCCAATTTCTCCCAGCAGGAAGCTAATTTATCACAAACCCGGGCAGCATTGCAGCGCTCAGAAGCCCAGTTCACTCAAGCAGAACAGAACTTCAATAGACAGAAAAGTCTTTATGAGTCCAAAGCTATTTCTGTTGCCGACTTTGAGCAAGCACAGGCTGATTACACCTCTGCTCAAAAGGATTTGGAAGCTGCTAAACAAAACGTACTAGCTGCTGAATTTGTAGTAAAAAGCTCTCAAGCCTCTGTAGATGAAGCATCAGAAAATCTACGTTTGACCAACGTGTATTCTCCAGTTAATGGAATTGTTTCCAACCTATTGGTAGAACAGGGAGAACGTGTGGTAGGAACACAACAAATGGCAGGTACAGAAATGCTGACTATAGCTGACCTTTCTAAAATGGAAGTCCGTGTTGATGTCAATGAAAATGACATCGTCCGATTGAGTATGGGAGATACTACCATAGTAGATGTGGATTCCTACGCATATACTGGCAAAACCTTCAAAGGTGTAGTGACCAGTATAGCCAACACTGCTAATGTAAAAGCATCCGCAGATGCTGTGACAGAGTTCAAGGTGAAAATCAGAATTCTAAATGACTCTTACCAAGACTTGGTCCAAGAAGGCAAAAAATATCCTTTCCGCCCTGGTATGACAGCCTCTGTGGAGATAATGACCAACTCAAAAAATGACGCGCTATCTGTCCCATTGGCCGCGGTCACGACCAGAGACCATATGCAGGATACACTAGTGGCCGGATCTACACGTCCAAAAGAATTGGTATTTGTCAATGATGGAGGAGTCGCTAAGTTGAAGGAAATCAAAACCGGTATTTCTGACTTTCAAAATATCGAGGTTTTAGAAGGATTGACTGAAGGCGAACAAATCATCTCTGGGCCTTATTTCATAGTAAGTAAAAACCTGAAAGAAGGCGATAAAGTAGCTCCAATAGAAGGAAAGACTACTCCCGCCAAAAGTAACTAATTAGTGATCACAATAAGATTTTCCGCTATCGACTGATTATTTTATTACTTCAGCAAAAATGCCAGTGAGTTTAGATTCACTGGCATTTTTTTAATGCAAATCATCAGTTATTGCTTAAAAGTAGTTGCGGTTTTGCGTACGATGATCTTCTTTCGAAGAATTCTCGCACATCATACCACATCAGCCTTTTGGTTAATCCCATATATAACAATTATTTATAACAAGCTTTCGTGTGTAGTACTTTCTGCACAGCTATCGATGTTATAAAGCTCCCTAACCTTATTCAAGTCCGTTGAATCATTAATTTCATAGAAATAATCCAGTTGCCATTTTTGAGTGTTTTCCGCTTGCTTATTAGTAGCGACATCCCAACTCGGATAAACTCGGAATGCCCTTTTTCCCTCTTTTATATCCGTTGAGATTACTTCTTTTTTGACCAAGACAGACTTGGGAAAAACAAATTGTCCGAATTCCATATCAGTGCGCACGCTTACAACATAAAAATTAATTTGATCCGTTTCGCAAAAAGGCTCAATCGGGCCTTTTTCATTTCGTTTCCACAACGTCACGAATTGTCCGGTTTTTTTAGGTGTTGGTTTTGCATTTCTACTTATGATATTTAGTCCGTTTAGTGCAAATCGGCAAGCCTCATATTCTTTACATTCCTGCTCTTCAGTATAATCCGAAATTTCAAGCCCACATTTGTCATAAATTCCCGTTTTGATTTGGTTCAGGTTTTTGTACATAGAGGTTATTCCAACTGTTTCTTAATTTAGGACGATTTCCCTGGCATTGTATGCAATACTAGATATTTGCAGTTAAGGACTATATCACCATTTTTTCAACTGCGAATAGACCAAGTGTAAAGGAAATCCCATTACTGTATAATAGGAACCCTCGATCTTTTCCACTCCCATAAATCCAATCCATTCCTGAATACCATAGGCCCCTGCTTTATCCATAGGCTTGTATTCATGGATATAATGCCAGATCTCCTCCTCTTCCAAAAACCGAAAGGTAACAATCGTCTCATCTTCAAGCGTAATCTGCTTTTTCCTGTCCCTAATAGTCACAGCGGTCATTACCGAATGGGTGGCACCCGATAGACTTTTCAGCATATCAAAGGCTTCCTGATCTGTTGTAGGTTTACCCAGTATATGGCCATTTTCCAATACTACGGTATCAGATGTAATAAGAATCTCATCTTCTTTCAGTTCATCAGGGAACGATTCGGATTTCAGTTTGGAGAGGTAAGCAGCCACATACTCAGCCTGGAGGTCATTTGGAATAGTTTCATCCACAGCATTCACCCTTACTTCAAATTCGATTTCCAAGCCTTTCAGCAACTCCTGTCTCCTCGGGGAATTGGAGGCTAGTATGATTTTCTTATTTGATAGATTATTTAAAAAAGGCTTCATATTCGAAATCAAATTCATCTTGTTTAATACTGGCAAAAAGCAACCCGCCCAATGCTTTAGGATAGAAATAGGTGGATTTTTGAGGCATTACCTCACCACTCTTGCACACTTCTAACACTTGTTCCAATTCTAATTCCCGGGTGATCACCGCAAAACTTGCTTTTCCGGAACGGACTTCACTTATACATTTTGAGAAATTACGTTCGTAGGCTAATTGACCCGAAGTTCGCTGATCAGCTATCTGCATATTCAAAATCTTGGCAAATAGCACTTCGTGAAGCACTACCAAGTCAAGGTTTCTGATGCTTTCAGGCAAATGCGAGTTGATCTCTCCCATCCTCTCCTCTCTGAATTGAAGCATATAACTCTCCTCTCCCATTACTAATCCAAAGGTATGAGGTTTATGAAAAGCATAAGCGCCTAATTCTTCAGGATCCCCAAATTCCTTTATCTCAAACCATTCATTTACTTCTTTGAGAAAAAAGTCATGGGAAAGCTCCATACCATAAAATAATCGATGAGTAGGCAGGATTTTCAGATGATTTCCACTGGTATTCGTCAGATACATCAAGTGATATTCATATCCTTTCCATTTCTCTTCAGGAAGTGCTCCTTCCATGGCCTTTCTGTATGCTATTGCTCCTTCCAGACGATGATGCCCATCAGCAAGTATTACCTGCTTATCACTCAAAACTTTTATAAAATGACTTATAACATGGGGATCATCGATAATCGCCATCACCTCGCGCACCCCCTGATAATCTTCCAGATCATATAATGGATTAGCTATGGCATCATCCATGTACTGTACCAGTTGTTCATCCTTGTCTTCATACAAGCCATGGGTTGGACTGGTCTGAACCTGGGTGGTTTTCAGCAGCTCTATTCTGTCATTTACAGCTGAGACAATGGTATTCTCATGTCTTAAAATTACTTCTTCCTTCCAATCGTAGGCTTTTATCTGTGCTATAAAACCTTTCCGGCAGCGAACATCATGCTCTCCCGGAAGGCGGAAATACTGATAATAGACATAGATTCCAGGCTTCATATCCTGGCAAATTATTCCTTTGGATTTCCACTCATTAAGAGTATTGAGGGCTTGCTCGGCAGGATTATTTCCCTGAGGCACGGATAGGTGAATACTGTTCAGGGGATTTTCATAGAGCATTTCCCGCTGACGAAGCGATACTACATCAAAGAGAGGTGCTGTCAATTCCTCCATAATCGGGGTATAAGCATCGGCGTAGCGCCATGCTTTAATAGGTAATATCTCTGCCATCCTATTGAAGTCGCGCTCTCCAAGCTGATTTAGTTTGTGGCATAGTTTCTTCCTGCATACTTCTACCAGATTGATTCTTGGTAAAAAATTCCACAGCTAAAGCTGAGAGTAATCCTAGCTCTGAATCAGTAAACTCATCATCAAGCACAGCAGGGTTAAAGTAATTCTCCACAAATTTAGTATCAAATTTCCCGCATATAAAGGCCTCGTGAGTGATCGCAAACTTACAAAAATCAAGCGTGGTCTGAATTCCTACAATCTTATATTCCTCTATGGCCTGCACCATTTTGGTTATTGCGGCATCCCTAGTTTCTGCGTGTGTGATCAGCTTCGCTATCATAGGATCATAGTATATAGGAATATCCATTCCTTCCTCAAAACCATCATCTACGCGGATTCCGGCACCCTGCGGCCTTCGGTATGTCTGTAGCCTTCCTATATCAGGGAGAAAATTATTTTTAGGATCTTCGGCATACACACGCACTTCCAGAGAATGTCCATTGATCAGAAGCTCTTCTTGGGTGAATGAAAGAGAATTACCTTCGGCAATGAGTATCTGCTCACGCACAAGATCCTTTCCCGTGATCATTTCAGTTACAGGATGCTCCACTTGCAGACGGGTATTCATTTCCAAGAAAAAGAAATTCAAATCTGCATCCACAATGAATTCCACAGTACCCGCACCATAGTATCCGCATGCTTTGGCCACTCCTACCGCAGCCTCACCCATAGCTTTACGCATTGAGGGTGAGACTACTGAAGAGGGAGCCTCTTCGACCACCTTCTGATGTCTGCGTTGGATGGAGCATTCCCGCTCAAATAGATATACAATATTTCCTTGTTGATCACCAAGCACCTGGATTTCTATATGCCGGGGAGAGGAAATATATTTCTCAATAAATACAGCACTGTCACCAAATGATGATTGGGCTTCACTTACCGCACGTTGCATTTGTTCTTCAAATTCCGTCTCATTTTCTACGATGCGCATCCCTTTTCCCCCGCCTCCTGCACTGGCTTTTATCAGGATGGGATAACCTATTTCAGAGGCTCTTGACTTAGCCTCCCCTATATCGGAAATGGCCTCCTCTGTGCCTGGTACTAATGGAATGTCATACTTACCCACAGCCTGTTTCGCCGCAAGTTTACTTCCCATTACAGTAATGGATTCTGGAGAAGGGCCAATAAATATTAACCCTGCCTCAGCTACTTTTTTGGCAAAATCCGCGTTTTCTGAAAGAAATCCATAGCCAGGGTGTATAGCATCCACATTAAGCTCTTTACATACCTCTATGATTTTATCGCCCAATAAATAAGACTGCACTGAAGGCGGAGGCCCTAGGCAGACAGCCTCATCTGCAAAAAGCACATGCGGTGAAAGTCGGTCAGCCTCGCTATAAACAGCTACCGTGCGTATAGCCATTTGCCTTGCAGTACGCATAATTCTCAAACTTATTTCCCCTCTATTGGCGACTAATATTTTTTTGATTTTGGGCATTATCTCTGATGTTAAAAATTAGATTTTTGGGTTTTGGCTAAATAAGCAAAATAATCTGAGCTTTGGTAAGAATCATTTGTTTCGGAGACGTTTTTTGCTTGGCAGGCAATTAAGTTTTATTTTTGTCGGATTTTAATGAACAGATCATTAAATCCTTTATCACTTAAATTCGAAACGCTTTGGATCTATTTGCAAAATTAAAAATGAACATGGGCCCTTTGGGCAAACACTCCGAGTTTGCAGACGGCTATTTCTCCTTCCCTAAACTTGAAGGTGAAATTGCTCCAAGAATGAAATTTCAGGGGAAGGATGTTCTTACCTGGAGTTTGAATAATTACCTAGGCCTAGCAAATCATCCTGAAGTAAGAAAAGCTGACGCTGACGCAGCCGCTGAATATGGCGCCGCCTACCCTATGGGCGCACGTATGATGTCCGGGCAGACCAGCCTTCACGAGCAACTAGAGGATGAATTGGCCGCTTTTGTCAATAAAAAGAAAGCCTATTTGTTGAATTACGGCTATCAGGGAATCATGTCTGTGATAGATTCACTCCTTGATAGAAAAGATGTGGTAGTCTATGATTCAGAGTGCCATGCTTGTATCATCGATGCATTAAGAATGCATTTGGGCAAGCGTTATGTGTTTCCACATAACGACATAGAAAACTGCGAAAAACAGTTAGAAAGAGCCACTAAACTTGCCAATGAAACCGGCGGAGGTATTCTGGTGATCACTGAAGGTGTATTTGGAATGACTGGAGATCAGGGCAAGCTGAAAGAAATCGTTGAACTTAAGAAAAAGTTTGACTTCAGATTACTGATTGACGATGCACATGGCTTTGGTACCCTAGGTAAGACAGGTGCCGGTACAGATGAGGAGCAGGGAGTGCAGGATCAGGTAGATCTTTATTTCTCTACTTTTGCCAAATCTATGGCTAGCATCGGGGCATTTATTGCTGGCGATCCTGAGGTGATCCTATATTTAAGATACAACATGCGTTCGCAGATATTTGCCAAATCTCTGCCTATGCTATTGGTAAAAGGTGCGTTAAAACGTCTTGAACTGTTGAAAACACAGCCTGAACTAAAGGACAATCTTTGGAAAATCGTAGGTGCTCTCAGAAAAGGCCTACATGACAATGGATTCAGCACAGGAAAATCAAACTCACCAGTAACTCCAGTGGTACTTAACGGTACTGTGGGCGAAGCCGCTTCATTGACTCAAGACTTAAGAGAAAACTACGGAATCTTCTGTTCTGTAGTGATCTATCCGGTAGTACCTAAAGGCATGATCATCCTGAGATTAATTCCTACTGCTGTACATACCCTGGAAGATGTAGAAGAAACTGTCACCGCTTTTGCTGCTATCAAAGAGAAATTGACCAGCGGAGTATACAAGAATTCTGCACTTGCTTTATCCTTTGGTGAGTAAAAAATATTCAAAAAAAACGCCCTCTGGATTGATTTAGCAAGTATTTGGGCTATATTGAATTGTAATTAACTTATCATCAACTTTAAAAAACACTTTTACTATGAGCAAATTCAGTGAAGTAAGCGAATTAGTCAATTCTCTTAAAGACGACTTTGAAAAGTTCTACGAAAAAGGAAACCAAGCAGCTGGTACACGAGTTAGAAAAGGAATGCAAGATTTGAAAAACCTAGCTCAGGATATTCGTAAAGAAGTCCAAGACATGAAGAATGCAGGATGACCCAAAAGTTAAAAAAAGAAGGTGACTAAAGAGTCACCTTTTTTTATGTCTAGCTTATTGTAAGGAGTGTTTATAAATCCAGTCTATTGTTT
>CBFGUY010000097.1:0-15085 GCA_965651895.1 uncultured Algoriphagus sp.
AACCGAATAGCTAAGGACAAGTATTTTTTCTTGTTCTTTTGGCTTAGCCCAAAAGGACTCCGCCACTTGGGCAGGCAAAAGGCCAAGACGCTTCCTCCCCTGCAAGCTGGCCCCGCACTAAAACAGTCCACCGGACTGTTTCTTTACGCTTGGTCCTCCTGCAAGCTGGCCCAAGCCTAAATTCTTTCACTGAAAGAATTTTTAACGGCTTGTCCTCCCGCACCTACCAGCCGCCTGCCCCGCTGCCACGACCTCCTCCCCGCCCTAAAAACAGAGCAATCTGCTAACTGACTAATGATCCTGTAGGTAGTAGTATTTGCAGGTGGCGGTTGTGGATTTAGCAGGGTGGTCATGAGACTGGGTTATGTAGTCAGTCTGGGCAGTCTGAAGACTGCATTGATATAGGAACAAGGTCAAGAAGACTTGCGCCAACTAGATCCCGATCAGCAAAACCAGCATAAATCGATCAGCAAAAAATGCACTGAAGCCGTACAGTTGACACTAAAAATCCGGTTGTCTGCCACAGAAATCCTACTGTATTCAACAAAATTTTTAAAAACTTGGAAAAAGCAAATAGAATGGATGTAAAAAAGAATGAAGAAATTTTTATTCAGGTGTCCACTTCTTGACATAGACCCAACGGATGAATTAGAGATAATTTCAAATTGGGACAGCATTTTAAATATACTATCCGTTTCCTCTGCCAGTTTGTTTCAGGCCTTGTCAACGACACCTTACCCCCAGCTCCACCCGAGGCTTAAGAAGAAGGTGTACAAGTATATACTAAGAGGCAGATATAGATCTACGCCATTCGGACTTCTTGCGGGGGTGGGTGTAGGAAAGTCCGATGACACCCGACAGTTCGTTTTGGACATAAGCCGGGTCATCCCACTTTCATCTTCTAAAAATATCGGCCTGACTGTGGGCAACAACTTTATTCTGGCTGAGGGTGCCTATGAAAAATGGAACAGAATGCACTTCCTCACATTTCAGAAAAATGCCAGAAGGTGGGGGCTAGTTAATTTCCCGAAAAACAGCCTGTTCGAGCAAATCATCCAACAGATTAGCCCTAGCAGAACAACGAATTTTGAGATGTTCAGAGCTGGATTTGAGAATCCGGCATCAACCTACGTAAAGGAAATATGGGATAAGATGGTAAGCCTGGGCATCCTCTATCCTGAATCACAGGAAAGTACCCAAGGAAATGCCGTACTTCCGAGGAAAGACATGGTTTTTATGGATGAAATATCCATCCCCCAAAGCACTTTGGAGGAGATCAGGGATTTTAAACAAACTGGCGGAGCGTTGTTCACGCGCACAAGAAATGCCTACTTGAGAGCCTTTACAGAATGGTTTGAGGATAAATTTGATGACAGATTTGTACCTCTCAGCTTACTCTTGACCTATGATGAATTTAACAATTTAGATTTTCTTGGCCATCTTACCCAAACACCTAGAGAGCAGGAAACGGATGTTTTCCCATTGGGTTTGGACTCAGTGCGATCTGTAGATCTTAAACGAAATTTCCCGTCCCAACCACTGGATCCTGCTATATACAATTTGCAGGTAGTTTTTAAACTAAGAAAAGACGCAACCATACTCGCGGAGAATCTGGTATGCAACCGCCCGTTTGTATATTTCGGTAGGTTCAATAAAAATGAGCGGATACTGGAAGAGCAGAAAGAAATCAAGGAGGCAATTTACCGGGACAAGGATGCAATTTATGCGGAGTTGAAGCTATTTGAAACTGAAAACGTAGCATCAATCTGCGGTTCTGTAGCGATTTTTGAAAGCTATATAAGCCCATTTCCCGACACTGCTTCTGAATCCCTAAATTTTGAGGATATTGAAATAGGATATATTGGAGGTGAATTTTTTCTATCACATAAGAAGATGCGGAAGAAAATCATTCCGGTGATCATCCATCCCCTGAACGGAAAAGAAATAAGCCATCCGATCATGCGCTTGTTATGGGAAATTTCCCACCAAGAAGCGTTTATGTTTTCCCCTTACCGACTGAGGAAAAGCATGGAGACGAGCTACATTCCACAGCTGAACTGGGGAAAAATCATACTTCAGAGCAGAAGGTGGCTGATCCATTCTGATTCTTTTCCAACCAGGGAAAAGCTGCGTCAGTGGCTCGAAGACAAGGCTGTCCCCACCTCTTTGCAATTGGGGCACCTCGACCGTGAATTGATGGTCCACTGGAAAAGAAATCTGGACATGGAAATTCTCTGGGAAGAGCTCAATAAATGGAAAAAGCTGGTATTAAGTGACCCTATCTGGCTCAATGACCCATTGTACCATTCTTCTACCAACCGAGCAATTTACCCACAGCTAGTAGTACATCAGAGTAGCGCAAAAAATGAAGTCCCACTTCCGGACTTTATCAACTCCCTATCCAAGAAAGCTGATCACAGTCTTTATATTTTAATACGTGTCCCTGAAAATTCATTCCTAACATTTCTTGAATTCTTCTTCTGTGAACGGCTGTGTGATTTGCTGAAAACAGAAAATGTGCAGTGGTACTACGTAGTTTATCCCGGTGTAGGGCATCTACAGCTGAGGGTGAGGTTTCTCAGGCTGCATCCTGCCCAAAAAGCCAAGCTAGATGCGATGATTTCCCTAAAACATGAGTCTTCATCCTTCCTTTATGAAGTGCGTCCATACTATCCAGAATACAAGAAATATGGGGTTGATGACTACATCAAATCAGAACAGCTTTTTCACCTGGAGTCGTCTTTAATGCTATCGCATGACAGAGATAGTCCAGAAGACCGGATCATAGGCAATAGAAACATGAAACTTTGTTTGATGACCCAACTGTGGATGATGGTATTGACAGAAAACAAAAAGGACAAGTTACTTTTCAATATCCTGAAGCATAGGATAAAATCCTTGTCTAGAAGTAAATTAAAGGAATTAAGGAAATACAACGAGGAACTTAACAGTGAGGAGGCCATTCATTCTCCCTACTTGACCTGGCAGAAATTATACTATGAGACGATTGCGGAACATTCCTATCTATGCTTGGATGATCTAACCGTAAAACGGTTTTTGTTAAACCATATCCATATGCAGGTGAATCGTTTTTTCCCCAGGGACAGAAAGCAGATGGAGGACTTCATCCATTACAGGCTTTATACTCAACTTGGCAAACATCTATATACCCCTTAACAGGTGGGACGAGGACTGCTTTGGTACATCTGTTGGCAGTTGGTTGTTGGCAGTCTGAAGACTGCGTTATAAGGGGTCCAAGTCTGAAGACTTTGACCAGATGGGGTTCGACATTACAAATGTCGCACAGCTGCGATTGTTGGAGGTTGGCAGTCTGAAGACTGCATTATCATAAGCACAAGACTGAAGTCTTGCGCTAGATGGTCTGAAGACTTAGAGCAGTGCAAGTCCTCTTGTAACTAAGGGATTCAAGATCTTCTTGACCTTAGGAACTCCATAAAATCCTTACGGTATTCATGTCCTATAGGGATCTGCTTTCCTGATCTCATGTAGCAATAAGCCTGATCCATCGCCTTGATTTTGTAATAATTCAAAGCATACGAACGGTGGACGCGTACGATAAAGGGCCTGTTGATTTGGTTTAGGGTATTTTTTAGCGAGCTTCTTAATTCAATTTCCTCGCCCGAATCCAACGTCAATTTGGTATCGATATTATTTTGCTCCAAATAATCCACCTCACTTGGTGCCAGCATGAAGTATCTCGAATATTTCAGGAGATTCAGCATTACAAAATCCTCAAGCGGCGGAACTGTTCTTTCCTGTAATCTGGTAATGAATATCCGGGCATTATCCAATGCAATGGCAACCTCCTCAAGATTTGGGGGCTTACGGAGAAAATAGACCGTGTTTATTCCATAGCCGTCCACCGCAAGTTTCTCGTGAACAGAGTATAATACAACAGGGATATCCAGATTTTTGATGTCTTTGGACAGTTGCAATCCAGTCATGTCCGGCATGGCTATGTCAGTGATAAGAATGTCAATTCTTTGACCCAGAGCTTCCTTAAGGGCGAAGTAAGGGTCATCTGTAGAAAAGGCAGTATTATAACCTGCGATTCCCGCTACAAAAGTTGCGAGCAAAGTCCTTGGCTTTTCTTCATCGTCAAGCAATCCAATTTGTAAAATTTCCTTCATAGTCTATGTATAAAAAAACGCTGAAATCTGTATGGGTTTCAGATATGAACAGCTGGTAATGATCAATAAAATGGTGGGCTAGAATCCGGTCAACTGCCCCTATTCCAAATTGCGAGGATTGTTCCGGGGAGGCGATATCTTTGGCATTATCAATTGAAAACACGAACCGCTGGTACCCATGGCCCAGCGTGGTGAGGCGCATGTTCAAGACGCAGGGGGTATCGGGATCGAAACAACGCCCATGTTTGAAGGTATTTTCAACAAAGCTCATCAAGGTGCCTTTGGGGACAACCAGCCTGGAACATTGCTCCAAGTCCAGCCGATGAGTCAAGCTAAAGCTGAGCTTGTCAGGAAACCTACTTCGCTGGCAAGAAATAAGGTATTCTATTGCCTGTACTTCCTCATTCAGAAAATTGGGATCGCGCGGATCTTTGTAGCAGTAAGACAGCAGTGCGGAAAAGTTATTAAAATCCTCATATAAA
The DNA here is from genome assembly GCA_965651895.1 of uncultured Algoriphagus sp. Taxonomy (GTDB): domain Bacteria; phylum Bacteroidota; class Bacteroidia; order Cytophagales; family Cyclobacteriaceae; genus Algoriphagus. Next base: position 4,634 of record CBFGUY010000097.1, read on the forward strand.
TCACGGGACAGCGGGTAAATAGAAGCGGCGAAACCACTGAAAAGATTGATTACCATATGGGGATTAAGCTGTATGGAAGTATGGTCGATCCGAATACGGTCGTATTCCAATTGGAGTCTGCTCTTTTCACTGATGGTTTTAATGGCAACTACCATTCCCCATAGTGCAACAATGTAAATCTGAAATTGGAAGATCCTCATCCCTTCTTTGACTATAAATTCCTTTGGGTCTATACCCTCAAAAAGCGGTGTGCCTAAAATGAATAATTTCAGGAATAGATACGCTATAAAAAGTAATATAAGCAATACCGTTAGTTTTTTCCATTTTTTTAAATAGAGCACATTTGGCAAGAAGACGAAAAAAACAAACTGCTGAAAGAACCCTCCTCCCAAATAGTGCAATGCTATAATTTTCAGAGAAGCAAAATCAATGTTTGAATAAATCCTGGTGATGACATCCACTCCCAGATAGACTGTCCAAAGTAACCAAACCACCCCTATTGGATACTTGTTCACTATAAAAATCAGGTTGTCTACATTGAATTCCCCTTTGTTTACAACACTTTCTTTGTTAAGAAATTGACGAATAATAGATTTCATACTCACAAAACATATACAATCATGATAAAAGAAACTGAATACAAGCAATGTCTAAGAGCATTGGAGCAAAGTGAGACCAAGCTCTTGTATAACCATGAAACGAGTGGTGGAAAAATGGTAACAACCAGTTTTACCAGTGAATGTCCCACTACTATAACAAGTATTAGTAACTGACCGGTCTTAGGAGCATCCTGGACGTATGGAAAAGAAGGTGATGCTACTAAGTTAACTTATGAATATCCATCAAAGCTGACCAAAAGCTATATACCGGATCGTCATTCCGGCGGAGAAAACCTCCAACTCAGGATCTGCCTTAGAAGCAGGTCCTTTTTTATTGTTTCCTAAATAATATATCTGTCAACTCATTGACGTGGATACCATGAAAATCGGCGAATTCCTGAAAAGTAATCAGGCTATGCTTTCCCTTTCCCAATTTTTTTCTTACCCGGTTTAGCACATTATAAGCATAGGACCTACTTCGCCCTGTGAAAATCATTACATCCTGAGCATAGATAACAATTCTATTGATCAGCGTACATGTTTACTTGAACAAAAAAGGCAATTGTATCCATGGTCACATTGCCCGATAGCCGATACAGCAAAAAGCACCGGAAAAGCCATGCATGAATAGAAATGTAGTTGTCTTTTTTAAGAAAACAAACTAATACATCATTTTTTTTAAAAAAAGTGATGTAAAAAGGGGAATATTCCAAAATAACAGAAGAAGGAACTGTAAGATCACAGTCTGGACAAATCAAAAAAGCATTGAGAGCAAGGTACAATGAAAGTACTGCATAAAAAAACTGTTGATGTGTGATATCAGGTTGTCTGCCACAGGTATTCCGCTGTGTACAACATTTTCTTGGAAAGCATTCTATTTTCTATTGAAATTTAGAATAAACCGGTCGCAAGTATGCCGGGATTCTTGGGCTAACCCCATACCTCACCCCAGCTCCCGATATCACTTTGTTCATCGGGAAGAGGGAGTCAGTCAGTGCTAACTATGATGATATGATTATGAGCAATATCTTCAATACCATACTTATTCTCCTCTGGACCTACACGGGTCTGGACAAACTGATCCGTTGGAAGGCGAGCAGGAATGCTTTTCATAACCAGACCTTTCCTGGGGAGTTGGCGGAAGTATTGGCTTATGCTGTGCCTATTATAGAGTTGCTGATTGCCCTGCTCCTGCTCTTTTCCGTGACGCGATGGTGGGGATACTTAGGCAGCATCTTATTGCTGACAGTATTTATCACCTACGTGGGGCTGATCTGGGTGGGGGCTTTTCCCAGGGTGCCGTGTAATTGTGCGGGGATATTGGAGAGTCTGGGCTGGGCGGCCCACTTTTGGTTGAATCTGGGGTTTATTGGAGTGGCGGTGTGGGGGTTACGATTGAAAGATTGAAAAATTGGAAGATTGATACATCGACTTCGTTCAGGACAGGTGTTGGAGGTTGGATGTCCGGTGTTGGATCGAGAAATTAAGCCTAGCACTAAGTCATTTCGATTGAAGCTTGCGTAGGGAGAAATCTCAGAGGCAATTGGAAGATTAGGAGAAGCCCGTAGGGGTGGCAGATTTTATAGCGGCGGGTTTTAACCCGGCGTAAAAAAGTCAAAAAGGCCATTGCCCCTCGGACATGAAGCATGGTGATAACACGAAAGCTTGTCCCGAGGAGGTCTGCAGCGTTTGTGATTTGTCAGGTTAGAAATCAAACGTTTTGGGATCGGACTCCGGTCAGCGCATGATAAGGCAGTCTGGAGACTGCATTATCCACCGCACAAGCCTGCCTGCAGCAGGCAGGTCTGAAGACTTGCGCGAGATGAGTATAGAAAAGCTTGTCTGAAGTATCAGCAATTTCCCGATTGCGTGAATGGATAAGGGCAAGTTTATTTCTCTGATACTTTTGAAGAGCAAAAGTATCCAAAACTCTTTGCCCGAGGCTATACTTCAAATCGGACAAAGGATCATAATGGGAAAACGATTGTGGACCGATTTGATTTTTGAGACTTGTCTTTACCTAAAAATTGGCGGATCTCGCTCAATCCTTCGCGAGCTAGCCAATTTTCTTAACGGTTAAGACTTCATCTCAAAAACCGTATATCCTCCATGGCGCGGCCTAGTCATGAACTTGGGTGGTTACAATGATGCAAATGTGCGAGTAAGATAGATAAGAAGAAAGAGTTGCACCCGTGTAGCGAAGTTGTGATTCCGAACAGCTGACAAGACAGGAGGCTTGCATGAGATGAGCTGAGTCACCTGTATAGTGGTCTGTGAAGACCTGACTTCCGGTAGGCAGGTCTCCACAGACCACGGCAAAAATAAAAAAACAGGGAACTATGAAAAGCCCCCTGTTTAGGTGATCACAGGGCAATCAAGCAACCTTCGCACTATAAGATAGTTACAAGAATCAACTATACCAAGAACTAAAAAAAGGGCAGGGCTTGCTGAAGACCCCACCCAGAAAAATAGCATTTACATGGGATATGGGTTTTCCCATGAGTATAAACTTAGCACCGCTCCTTTCTAAGACTGGGAGTAGAAAGGCCAGTCTATACTCGGCGGTGCAGGGAGCGGAACCGGCTCCCGGACCGGGGCAACCCGGACGGTTCACCCGCTGATATGGAGTCCTTGGACGGATTCCTCACGAAGGATGAAGTCCTCGGAAGGGGCTCCTGATCAGCGGAACTGAGTAAAATCTATGTTCAACCGGGAGGCAACTCCCACAAACGACAAGATTATGAAATCATTAACCAAAATGCTCCCGGCACTGGGATTAGTGCTCGGAGCAACCCTGGCCATGGCCATGAATTTTGCAAATCCAGTTCCTGATACTGTTTACACCAAGGATCCCTCAACAGGGGAGTTTATTGATGTAAGCCATCTCCAAATAGGAGAAGATTACGATTGTAACAATCAGGGAGAATGTCTGTGGGATGAAAATGAAAACCTCATCCAATCCGGTACTTTTACTATGCGTCCATAGTAGAGTTAAATAAGGGAGGCACAAAACCTCCCTTAATTTTAAATCCCCTAGGAAAACCGTCAGCTACTACCTCATTAATTTCGGTCATTTTGCTGAATGGGATTGAAGTTCAACTCATTCTGGGGAATAGGATAGATATATCGGTTGCTTCCAGGCTCAAGCTGATAGGTTATTCCATTTACCGTCCTGCTTACTGTTCTTTGAAGTGAATTCCCCCTGTTCAACCTTCTCAAATCAATCCAATTGATCCCCCTAAATACCAGACTTTTTCGTTTTTCCTCCAGTATCAATTCCAGTAAACTATCCCCTGACACCTCCTGGATATCTTCAAACATCCCAGGCTCAAATCTTGATTTTAACAGGGAATTCAATACAGTCAGAGCCTCTATATCCTCACCCTTCCTAGCCAGACATTCTGCCTGGATTAGGTAAAGTTCATCTAGAGCCAATCCTCCAAACCTGGCAAAATTACCGGAGTAATTCCCCATAAACGAAACCCCTCCATTTGGTCTTTCAAGACCATAAAGTTCCTTTCTCAGATCACCTTCCGCGTAGGTATCATAAATTTCCGGATGTATCCATACATTCACATTCCCGGTGCTTAGGTAGGATTGGGATATCAGAGTTGCGTAAAATATCACTTCCGAATTGTACTGTGGAAAAGGATAGGTCGCAGCTGCATTCAGCGAACTGTAATCCATTAAACTTGACTCCTGCCTACTTAGTACCCAGGAGGCTGCTTTATCTGCTGAATCATAATCCTCCATTGAAAGGTAAACTCTGGCAAGCAAAGTCTTAGCTGCAAGTTTCGACGGCCGGGTTTTGATCGGATCAAATTCCGGCAAAACCTCAAAGGCCTGGTTCAGGTCGTTGAGAATCTGTGCATAGTATTCATCCATAGAAGCCCTGGGAGTACGGGCGAGGATTTCAGTGTCCAGTCGGATAGGTAGCGCAGAAGCTATTGATTGGTCTTCATATACCTCCGCAAAAATCTGGGCAACCATAAAATGTGCATGTGCCCTGTGAAACAAAGCCTCTCCTTTCAGGCTTGAAGCCAAGTCAGATTCCGGAAGTTTTTCCAGTTGTTCAAGAGCTACATTGGCAATAAATATCGAACGGTAAGATCTGTCCCAATCTGCAGAGCTCCCCCCTTCAAAAACATCTGCCTTCCAGAGGTAAGCATTCTGCTCCACAATAGCCCCTAAGGAAGTATAGCCGTCATCACTGATCAGTAAATCATCGGATGAAAGCAAGCCTATTGAAGGCACTAGATTCAGCTCTGCATCGTTGTCAAGCAGAGCCCTTACATCCTCAACGGTGGTCGGGATCAGAATCCCCTTGTTGGGACGCTCATCCAAAAAGCCAGTGCATGCCAATGAACCATATAGCAACAGCCCTATTAGCCCTAGTTTATTCAGGTATTTTTTCATGAGTTTGATTTTAATTTTATGATAATATCCGGGTTGGTATCAATCCTTGAAAGTCCATCAGAAACCACCCCTTATTCCTATAGAAAATGAAGTAAGAGCTTGTCTGGTCTGATAATCCGGATCAAGCCTGTCATCACTGGCCTTCCAGATGATTCCTACATTATTGATGTAAGAATAGACTTCCAGACTGGAGAAGGCCCCGGAAAAAGGCGTTTGGGAAAATCTATAGGACATCCGGATATCCTGGAAACGGATATGGTCTCCCTTTTCCACCAATGCCTCCGAGTAGCGGAAAAGGTTATCCCTGTTGATATTTCTGGAAGCAGGAAGTGACGGAACCTGGGTTGTCAATTCGTCGCCCGGATTTTGCCATCTCAGTACATAATCAGAATGGTCCGGTCTCCCTGCCAACAGTTCGGTATAACTCACAGTTGACCTTCGGTAATAATAGCCGAGTTTATAAGTAATATTAAAGGAAAGGGAAAGCCCTTTCCAGGAAAAGGTATTCCTTAAGGCACCAAATACAGTGGGAGTCGCAGATCCGTGATATACAAGATCTTCAATTGCTGTATTCTGGATCACCCCCAGAAAATCATCTGTGGGACTTCCATCCAGATAACCTCTTGGATTCCCGGTATCCGGATCCAAACCTGCCCAGCGGTAACTGAACACAGGGTAAAGTGGGTAACCTTCCACAGGGGAAACTGATCCTGCACCGTACCCACCATCCGCCAACACACTATTTATAGGCTCCTCAAGCAGATAATTGCTAACCTCTTCTTTGTTGTTAGAAAAAAGCCACTGGGTATCCCAACCCACTGCTCCTTGGAGGTTTTTGGTAGACAGGGTCAGGTCAAAACCCCTCCCATGGGTGTTGGCAGCATTGCCCCGGAATGAGGTCAAACCACTGGAAGGAGGCAACTGGGTATCAGAAATCAGATCAAAGCCTGTTTTCCAATAATATTCTGCCGTCAGATTTACCCTACCGTCTATGGTCTCCATATCCAAACCCAAGTTGACTATGCGAATTCTTTCCCATTGGAGGTCAGGGTACGGCGGATTCAGGATTCTTGCATAAGGAACTCCCGGATTAAGCCCAAATACCGAAGAGGTTAAATAAAGTGCGGTAGTCTCACCAGTCAACGTTTTATCAATATTTCCATTGAACCCATATGATCCCCTGAGTTTGAGGTAAGGGATCTGGGTAGCACGATAAAAAGGCATTTCACTGACTGTCCATCCCATGCCCATGGAATACAGTGGCACTCCCCGCTGGTTACTCCTTACCCCAAACAGATTGGATTGGTCCTTTCTGATACTTGCTGTCAGGCCCCAGATTGAATTATGGGAGTAGCCAGCATTGAAGTAATAGGAAAGAAAGCGGTCACTTACATCTCCCAGACTGTTGGAAGCAGGAATGTTCCTTCTCAACGAAGGATTATAGGACTGAGGAAAATTAGTAATCAGATCAACAGGAATGCTGCTTGCCAACTGAGGGTCATAACCGTAGTACCTACTGGAATAACTATTCATCTGATAGGTCTTCGCTTCATATCCAGCCAAGGCATTCAGATTTCCTTTACCCAGATCTACGGAATAACGTAACAGTGACCTGAATTGATGACTGGTTCCATCTCCAAAGGATTGATCCAGAATTCCCCCCTTCGGAATAGCATAGGTAAAATTCCCCTGCTCATCTATCTGGGTGTACCGGTTGACCAGATCCCTCACCACGTAACTTTCCGCAGAATTTTTGACAGTTGAGTTGCGCTGGTTAGTCCAGAACTGGTATGACAGTTCTGCGGTAAGTCCCTGAGCAAGCTTTGCGGTGATTCCGGTAGTCCATCGTAACTCATTGGAGGTACGCTTATCATCCATCCGACCTATTTCATCCAAGGGATAGTACTCCCAGTTTAGCATACCATTTCCCTCAGCTTCCAAAATGTATGTTCTCCTGAAATCCTTCACTACAGGAAGTGCGTTACCGGATCGATCAGCCAATGCGGCATAAGGGTAGGTTTCCACCAGACCGGAAAACACCAACCCTCCCACCCCGGGATTTCGGTTAATTCTGTTAGTCTGGGTCCATGTCACTTGGTTGGAAACAGTGATCCGGTCTTTCCATAGCCGGAATTCCTGACTCCCTTTGAAAGTAATCCTGTTTCGTTTATTGGCCGCTATATTTTCTCTGGTGGCGTCGTATCCCAGAGAAAGCCCAAATCGCTGGTTACCTCCTCCTCCACTGATCTGCAGCGCATATTGCTGGTCTATCTGTGGCTGGTAGACATACCTGTTAATATCATTTCTCAGATCCACGCCCGCCAGATCTGCCAACTGCCTGTCAGCTTCCGCCTGTGAAATTTCACCCTGCCTTAAGGCATCCATCACTTCCACACCTGGTGTAATGGGCGACTTATTGGCAGAATTAAGGGCAGAATTGTAAAAGTTTCTTCCAAATAGGATGCTTTCCACCTCCAAAAAATCGGCAGGGCTTATTTTGGGAAGGTAAAAAGCGTCAGGCTGCCGGTGAACTGTGGTATTCGCATTAAAAGTAACTTTCAAGGGGGAATTATACGCCCCTGATTTGGTGGTGATCACAATCACCCCATTACCTGCTCTGGCTCCCCAGATGGAAGCAGCTGCCGCATCCTTAAGCACTGTCACAGCCGCTACATCATTTGGGTTGATATTTTCCAGAGGACCATCATAGGGGAAATTATCCAGGATGATCAACGGTTGAGTATTGGCAAAAAAAGTACTTTTCCCTCTGATATTGATCTGTTCCCCTTCTACTGCCCTAGGATTCACTGTCAGACCGGAGGTAACATCCTCCAGCCTGGAAATTAAATCCGGGGAGACCCGTCTCTGAACCAATTCCTCATCCAAATGCACAAAGGAACCCGTTGCTCTTTCCTTCGGGATTTCCTGATAGCCCGTTGAGAGCACCTCTACTCCAGAAAGAAACATTTCTTCATCCAGAAGCTCCACCCTAAGTTCCGTGGTCTGATCACGTGGCATCTCCACAGGTAAGGTTATAGACTGAAAGCCTATAAAACTAATCTTTAGCTCATGTTTTCCCCTACCCAGTTCCAGAGAGAACTCACCTTTATCATCTGTAATTTCAGCCCGATTGGAACCTACTACCAGCACGGTAGCTCCTGCCAGGGGCAATCCGTTTTCTTTGTCCAGCACTTTACCTGAAACCTGGTACAGGATCTGTCCCCAAACCTGTAGGCTACACCAAAGTACCATTGTGATTACTAGTAAATACTTTTTCATATGTGGGTTAAGGTTTTGGCTCCGCCTGCAGGGAGTCGGTTAGAGAATTTTCCAGTAAGGGAATCAGTTGCTCAGCCGTGAACGGCACCTGCGCGATCTGTAGAATCTTCCCTTCTCCGTCCATCAGGATTCTGTTTGGAAAGGAACTTATGCCATACTTGAGCAAAAAAGGATGCTTTCGGTTAATGGAGCCAGTATATAGGTTTGTAAACCCAGCTTGGGTATATCTTCCGGAGGCCAGACTATTCTTCCAGACTTCCTCTTCAAAATCCGCAGATATTGTGATCACTTGGAGGCGGTCATCCCCTGCAAAGCGTTCTTTGACCTTAGACAAGGTCAACTCGTTGAATGCCACACAGACTTTACAGCCCGTGATCCAGAATTCCACAAGGTAAATATCCGCATCAGGAAGCCCATCTATCCCAAAGGATTCGCCTGCCTCTCCTATAAATTCGAATCCCCTAACAGGCTCTCCTTTCCCGGTCAGATTCTTTAGCGTAGAAAGCAACTGCGTATTCTGGGGATCTCTTGTATCCGCCAGCGCATCATCCAAAATGGCTTCCGCCTCGTCCAGCCCCTGATACTTTTCATATAGGATCCTCACTAAATATTTCTCCCTCCAATACTTATTTGGGATTTCCATGATTGCCTCCCTATAACCGATTTCTTTGGAGGCCGTCAGAAGCTTGGTCTGCACATCCAGCAATTCCATCATAGCCGAAGAGCTTGGGGAAACCTGATCAATCAAAGATTCGGAGATTTCTGCCAAGCGGAGTGCTGCGAGGTCTTTCAACCCAGTCTCCATTTCTGATAATCCAGCTCTGTTAGCATAGGTCATGGCTGAATAAATACCCGACAAATGTGGAACCCATACGCTCAATTCAGCTTCTGTGCGCATCAACTCTAAAAAATTGTCATCCAGTATTCCGCGATAGCCTTCAATAAGATCAAAAGACCTTTCTAACAACCCATTTATGGCAAATGGATCAAAATTCTGCAGATAAGGAAGCTGCTCACTTTTCTGGTCTCTGACCTGAAGGACAGGCCCTGCACTGGCAAGAGCTTCCAGATAGCTGCTCCGGCGGGATGAATCTGCCAGTACTGCGTCAGGGTTACCCGTCCATAGGATAGGATCATCCTCCTTATTCACTTCATTTTGAAGTTGTTGTAATCGATACTGCAGTCGAAACTTATCCCCGTCGGAACCTCCAAAAACCACCGACAACCGCTGGGTATCTGCATACACCTGCACGCTGTCCCCCGGTTCGATCACAAAGCGGTTTAGAAAGGGAAGTGCATTTTTCATGGAAAGGCTGAACCAAACGGGCTTTTCTATTCCGCTGAGCTGATACTGAAAAGATTTATCCTTGGGATAAGCACCCTCCATCAGATTCCCGTTTTTCAGCGGAACAGACAGGCTGTTGGACAGAGGAGCCTTCGGAGAATCAAAGAAGAAATCCTGAAAAACACGCAGCTCCACTTCCTCCATTCCAGAATAATCCGAAACCATTCCCCAGATTACAGCTGAGCTAGGTTCTTCAGAAGCAGAAGAGCCTTCGCTCTCCTGCCCTTGTCCTGCCTTCAAATCGGATACAGTTAAATCGCCTGCTCCAATTGCGGCAGGCAGGCCTGCCTTCAAATCGGATACACCTCGATCAACTGCTCTATTTCCGGCAGGTAAACCGAAGTGATCAACCAAACTACCATCCTCCGGTAAAGTATCGGGACGGGCATCCCCGCCCCGATGGGTGTCTCCTTGTTCAGGGGAGAGCTGGGGCACAGACCTATGAAGAAAATCCGCCCCGGGTGAATCAGCAACTTGTGCCGTTAGTGAGCTTCCGTATAGGCACAGCGATGCCAGGAAGCATGTAAATAGATGTTTTTTCATGCTTTTGAATTTTAAGCTGGAAGACAGGAGACGGAAGACCGAAGTGAGTCAGTGCTCAGTGAGAGCACCGTCATTGCGAGGAGGTACGACGAAGCAATCTCTGTCGCAATCTCAGTCGCAGGGAAAGTCAGAAAGCTCAAGGCTGAAAGCTGAAAGCACAATCACGAACGCTTGATTCTGGATTCTTGACTCTTGACTCTAGCTTCTTGGCTCTTACCTCTACCCTCTTGCTACTTGATACTAGCTACTTGCTACTCCAAACAAGACATA
>CBFGUY010000098.1:0-15048 GCA_965651895.1 uncultured Algoriphagus sp.
CACTTTTTCTGACGTTATCTGGAATCTGGAATCCTTTGTCTCACGTCTAATGTCTTGATTCTAAAATCTGAATTTTACCAATCAGGAATACCTCTTTTAGGCCTTTCCGTGGCTTTCTTTTTATTCTGTTGGATGTAGCGCAATTCGGCAGCGTTCATGCTTTCAAGGATTTGTGCTGCCTGCTCTGGAGTGAGATTCATCGCTTTTAGCTTTTCTTTGAATTCTTCCATCGCTTTCTGTTTATCCGCTAAGTTGGCGTCCATCTGGTCATTGGCATTTTCTCCCGGCTTGTCCTCACTTTGTTCTGAGGGGTCACCTGCCTGGGAATCCTTAGCCTTGTCCTCGTTGGTTTTATCCCCATCATCTTTGGATTCCTGCTGCTCACCATCTTCGCCCTGGCTGGAATTATCCTGCTGTTGCTCTTTCTGTTCTTGGTTTTCCTGGTCTTGATTCTGTTGGTTTTGCTGATCCTGTTTATCCTGTTCTTCCTGCTCCTTTTCCAGTTTTTCTTTCAAGGCTTGAAGTTTTGAGTCACCGGGATATTTGGTAAGCCCATCATTTACCGTGGCTAAGGCCTGATCTTTTTCAGTTTTGACATAGGATCGTGCAGCCCGGTTAAAGTACTCCCCGGAAGTTTGGGCTTTGCTGTGTGATATGCAAAGTGCGAAAGCAAAACCCAGCAGTAGTAATAGTTTATAATTGCTCATCGATCTCTGTGATTTCTTGTAGGCTTGTGATAAAATCCTGATAGGCAGCCACAGTCTCATCTTGTTGCAGTGCTTCAGTCATTGTATTCAACGCATCTTTAAAGCGGAATTGTTCCACTAGCCGGTCCGCCTCTGCTTTTTTGCGTTTTGCAAAGTCTGAAGGCTCTGGTTTGTTTTGCTCTTCATTCTTTCGTTCCTCATCACGTTGCAGCCACCTTGCCAGCAATTCATAATTGTGTCTGGCTACTTCATTGTTTGGATCTTGTATAAGTGATGATTTGAATTTTGACAGTGCCGTTTCATATTCTTTTTTATTCCCTAGAATCACGCCACCTTGATTAAAGGCAAAGGAAGCCAGCGTTTTATTTGATGAGATGGAAGCCTTGTCGTAATACACACTGGCTTCGTCTGGTTTTTCTGCATATTGATTGCTGAGACCTAGGTTGTAATCAAGTTCAGGGGAAGAATAGGCAAATTCATCAATCAGAACCTGATGGTTGGTGATTGACTGTTCGTATTCAGCTTTTGCATAGCTTTCACCTGCCAAATCTATGGCGGAATTCAGTCTGGAAACCCGGGTCCAGGAAGCGGGTATCAGGAGAAATAAGGCTAAGGTTAGCTTAGTCCAGCTCATTTATAGTTTGATAGTTTTGATCGGTAACATCATGTCCAGCAAAGAAAGGGCTAAGCCGGCCAATAGAAAATAGAAATATTTATTTGCCGAAGCTTCTACCAGTCTGGATCCGGTCACCCCGCCTTCCACACGCTCCAAAGCAGCGGTCAAATCCCCGATTTCTGATACTTCATCCGAAATTTCAAAGTATTGACCATTTGTTTCTGCGGCAATCTGCCGCAAAGAACCACGTTCCAACACCGTCTGCGCAGGCTTGCCGGTCTGGGGATCCATCACTACTCCATTTCCTCGGGGAATACTGCTTCCTGCTTCAGTTCCTACACCTAGAGAGAATACCTTTATCCCTTCGTTCTTTAAACGGCTACCCACATCGTCCAGATCATCACCGAAATTTTCCCCGTCGGAGATTAATATAATTGATTTGGATTTCAACTCCTTGCTTTCATCACTCAAGAATCTTTCTTCCGCCATTCTTAGCGGTCCTGAAAGATCCGTCCCAAAACTGGGCACCAGACCGGTATTCAATCCATCAATATACAGCTGTAGCACACTTTGATCGAACGTAAGTGGACATTGCATAAAGGCTTCTGAACTGAAAATAATCAATCCTATTCGATCAGAAGGAAAACTTTTCGTTAAGTTTTTCAACTCAAACTTAATACGCTGTAGCCTGCTAGGCCCGATGTCAGTCGCATTCATGGACTGGGAGAGGTCTACTGCGATGAAGATGTCCTTACCTTCCTCCTGGATTTCCTTCATGGAGGTGCCTACGGATGGCCCTGCAAAAGCAATCAAGAACAACGAAAAGTATAATGTTCTGATAACTAGCTTGGTAAATAGCCTCCGCTTCTGTACGATCAGCTTTTTGTTGATCTTCCAGTAGCGGAATAAATGGATAAAATACAGCAAGCCGAAAGTGCCGGCAAGCAAGAGGGTGAGTTTCACGTCCGGATATGCCCAAATCATAGCCTGAAATTATAAAATAAAGCTTACTTTAAAAGGAGGATTCCTAAAAGTGACGGGGCTAATTTCAAATGTTCTTAATAATTAACAAACATTAATTTTTTTGAAACGTCTAGCTTTAGGATTGTTATTTTAATAAAAGGAACATGAGGGCTACCGCAACCCAAACCAGATTAATTATACTTTCTATTTTAGTTTTAACTTTTTCAGAGGTTTTTGGTCAGGAATCGAATGTTTTTTCCGCAAAAGTCCTGGATGCAAGCAATTCCTCCCCGCTTCCCGGTGCTAGTGTGTATTGGGAAAATGAGATGGCTTCCGGAGTAATCAGTGATGAGGATGGGGTTTTTCAGATCAAAGTTAAATCCTTGCCCATGCGCCTAGTGGTTTCCTATATTGGTTTTGAAACCTCCTCCCGACAGATTAATCTAAAGGATTTGGAAAAAGAACAGCGTTTTTTCTTGAAACCTGAGGAAATGTCACTGGAGGAAGTTACTATCCAGGGGAGAAAAGCTGACGAACAGGTGAGAAGTATGGAGACAGGAAAGGCTTCCCTTCCTATTGCGACTATCAAAAATATACCCGCACTCTTTGGGGAAGTGGATTTACTGAGGAGTTTACAATTGCTGCCAGGCGTACAGACGGCAGGTGAGGGCACAACTGGCCTCTTTGTTCGGGGAGGATCGGCAGACCAGAATCTGGTGCAACTCGACGGTGCGCCTATTTATAATCCCTCGCATTTTTTCGGGTTCTTTTCGGTGTTCAATCCTGATGCACTGGAAAAGGTGGAGCTCTATAAAGGAAATATGCCTGCATCATTTGGAGGTAGGCTTTCCTCCCTTATCGATGTGTCCCTTCGCGAAGGCAATAACCAAAAAATCCATGGACAGGGAGGCATAGGGACGATTTCTTCCAGAATTACGCTTGATGGGCCTCTTTTTTCTGACAAATCCACTTTTGTTATTTCAGGCAGAAGAACGTATGCGGATATGTTCTTAAAACTATCCAACGATCCGGAAATCAATAATAATAAACTCAATTTCCATGATTTGAGTGGGAAACTCTCATTCCTGCTGAGTGATCGGGACAAACTTACCATATCCAGTTATCAGGGCAGGGACTTTCTTGGGCTTGATGATGAATTCGGGTTGGGGTGGACCAACTGGATTTCCTCGGCCAACTGGAATAGGAATATTTCCGAAAGACTTTATTTTGATGTGCAGGGATACCATTCCATATATTCCTATCAGGTAGATTTTACAGATCCTGACAATGGCTTTGAGTGGCAGAATAAACTTTCTGAATCCGGGATGAAAGCTATCTTGACCTATGTAAAAGATGAGTCTTTGCAAATGTATGCCGGCGTTCATAGCCAGTTTTACCATTTTGCCCCTATAGAATTGAATCCTGCACCAGATAGCAACATTCAGTCGATAAATACCAGTCCTAAGAACGGCTTGCTTACCAGCCTTTTTGGAGGTGCCACATATGAAATCACCCCGAAACTCAGTTCGGAAATAGGGCTTAGATGGGGGCTATATAATCAGGTAGGAAAAGGAGTCGATTATATCTATGACGGGGGAGTGCCTGACCCTGATGCGGATGTTATCGACTCTGTGGCTTACGACACTTTTGAAAAGATCAACTATTATCAAGGGCTGGAGCCCAGGGTGGCATTTCGGTATTTGATTAATGACCAACTTTCGATCAAAACTGCCTACAACCGCAACTTCCAATACGTACAGATCGCATCCAATAGCTCTGCTGGACTACCTATAGACCGATGGTTGCTTGCAGGGACTTATGTCCCGCCTATACGCTCAGATCAGGTTTCTCTAGGCGTATTTAGAAACTTTGACAATAACCGCTGGGAGTTTTCGGTAGAGGGATACTATAAGAACTTTAAAAATATCATTGACCTGAGAAACGGAGCACAGGTATTATTTACTGATCGGGTGGAAACTGAAATATTGGAAGGGAATGGATATGCATATGGTCTTGAGTTTCTATTAAGAAAAAATGTAGGGAAAACCACCGGGTGGCTTTCCTATACCTGGTCCAGATCCTGGAGGAAAACTCCCGGTGTTTCTGAAGGGTTGAAGTATAATCCGCGCTATGATCGCCCACATGATGTGACCTTGGTGCTAAATCATGAGTTTTCTCCTACCTGGTCAGCAGGGGTCACTTTCATTTATACTACCGGGCAGGCTGTTTCCTTTCCAAACGGACTTTATGAAGTTGACGGCCAAAGCGTGCCGTATTATTCTAAATTCAGAAATGAAGACCGGTTTCCGGATTACCACAGAATGGATGCTTCCGTCACATGGAAAAATGCTGACAAAGGAAGAAAGTGGAGAGGAAGCTGGAATTTCAGCATATACAATCTGTATGGAAGAAAGAATCCTTTTTCCTATGAGTTTAAGAAAATCTACAATGAGGATATAAACTATGATTCCGACGAAAATGGTCCTGCCACCACTTCCCGGAACGGAATAGTGATGACTTATTTGTTTACCT
This sequence comes from uncultured Algoriphagus sp., assembly GCA_965651895.1. GTDB lineage: Bacteria > Bacteroidota > Bacteroidia > Cytophagales > Cyclobacteriaceae > Algoriphagus. Next base: position 4,819 of record CBFGUY010000098.1, read on the forward strand.
TCTTACCTTCACTTACCTATAATTTTGAATTTTGATATGAGATTATTTGGTCTAATACTGCTTGTTTTGATTATATCATCCTGCCAGGAGGAAGTGAACCTGCCTTTGGGAACCCTAAAGGGGGAAATCCCGGTAATAGAGGGGGTATGGACTGATAATAATTTTTACAATGAAGTCAAGGTTTCCTTGGCTAAAAACTACCTGGACACCACTGAAAATCTACTTATTAAAAATGCTGAAGTCACTATTAGTACAGCGGATGGAAGTACAGTGTTTCCCTTTAAATACTATGAAGAATCCGGAAGTTATAGAGCACAGCGCTCTGGTGCGGTGGGAGTGGTCGGTGAGTCCTATCAGCTCAATGTGCTATGGGAGGATTATGAATTCCAATCTGAAGGGACTCTTTTACCTCCTCCAATAGTAGATAGCCTGACCTACAAGTATGAAGAAGAGAGGTTGTTCAGAGATGAAGGTTATTATATCAAAGTGTATGGGAAGATTCCTTACGAAGAGAATAATTATTATAGAATCAGGGTTATTGAAAACGATACTTTAAAGGATAGGAGGAGTGATTATATGCTGTTTGACGATACTTTTGGGCTCAAGTTTTTCGAAAATGGCCTAGAGCTGGATTATTCCTTTGATGCTAATGATACTGTTCAGCTGGAACTTTATAGAATGAACAAAAAGCCCTATGATTATTTCGTTCAGCTGGTAAATCTCTTTTATTCCGATGGGGGGCTTTTTTCACCGCCTCCCCAAAACCCGCAGACAAATATTCAAGACCTGAACGGCAATAAAGAAGTCTTGGGTTACTTCAGTGTGATGTCAGTCTTGCGTGAAAAGGTAATTATAAAACCGGAGGAAGATTGACTAGAGATAAAAGTCAATTCTGACACTTTTGCCCGCTGGACTGTCTGCCTTTTCCCTAGGCGGGAAATTCACATTACCTCTGGTTTCTTTGGCCTCTGAGAGCATTTTTATTCAATTAGTTATTATGTGTTTTTTACTTTAAGTACTTATATTTTAATAACTCATAAATAGTAAGTTATTAAATAATGATCAATTGATTTTTTGAAATTGACCCGTAGATTAACGAAAAAATCGTAGGATTCTTAAAATTTCGTATATACCTTGGGGGTATGAACGAATTGAACAGCAACGAAGAAAGGATCATGCGGATTTTCTGGAGACTCGAAAAAGCGCTTGTCCGGGATGTATTAGAGGAGCTACCTGATCCAAAGCCGCCTTATACGACTTTGGCTTCTTCCATCAAGCTATTGGAGAAAAAAGGTTACCTGGATCACAAAGCTTACGGCACCACTCACCAGTATTTTCCATTGATCACCCAGGCTGAATACAGCAAGAAAAGCGTGAATCGTTTGGTGAAGCATTATTTCGAAGGCTCAGTGGGGAATTTCCTGTCCTTTATGGTCAAGGAAAATAAGATTTCTGACAAGGAAATCGAAGATCTGCAGAAGATGATCGATGATATGGACAAACCCACTGAATAATGAACGCAATCCTTATTTATCTATTGCAAGCAAGCACCTGTGTTGCCATCACGGTGCTCTTCTACAGGTTGGTGTTGAGTGAACTGACATTTTTCACGCTTAACCGGGTGATTTTGCTCAGTATGTTGATGCTCTCCTTTATCATCCCTATGCTATCTTTTGATTTTGGGGTTAGAGCTATAAACACGGCTGAATTTGAACTTCCCGAATTCTTGGTAGGTAGTGAGGTAGCCGAACAATCAGCCACCTATTCCTGGCAGGAACTAGCGTTCTATGCTTACCTTGCCGGAGTTGCCGTGATGACCATCCATTTGATTTTAGGCTTTTTTACTTCCCAGAGATTGCTGGGCAAGTCAAGGCTCATGCGGTATCAGGAATTCTGGATTGCTGTCCATCCTAAATTTATCCCTGCTTCTTTTTTCAGTTACATATTATTGCCTGACTTCGATCCAACTAGGTCAGAGCAGAAGCAAATTGTGCTGCACGAATCTGTACATGTACGTCTCAAGCATAGCTGGGATCTACTCCTTATCCAGTTTGCCAAAATTATCTTTTGGTTCAATCCACTCATCTACCAATTCGAAAAGTCCCTTAGGGAAGTGCATGAATACCAGGCTGACCAGGGGGTAACCTCTACTTATTCCAAGAAGGAGTATTCAGGTCTTTTGCTGCAGATGATCAAGGGGGGACAAGGCTGGCACTTCATGAATAACTTTAACCAATTTCAAACCAAAAAAAGGATAATTATGATGAGTAAACCACAATCCCAAAAAAGGGAAATGCGAAGGTTCTTGTTCGCCATTCCTGTAATGGCAGCAATGTTTGCCGTGTTTTCCTGCGAACTCACTGCGGAGGAAGAAGTGGATGGCCCTACGATGATGGGGGAGTCCACTGAAGCCAAGATAGGCCCTGCTGACATAGCCGCAAGGAAACTGGCCAAAGACGGGGAAATGATTTTTGATGTAGTAGAAAATCCGCCTACGCCTCAAGGAGGTATGGATGCATGGAATGCATACCTTAGTAATAACCTCACTTACCCTGCAGAGGCAAAGAATTTGGGAATTGAAGGAACGGTGATCGTAGCCTTTGTAGTTAACACAGACGGTTCCTTATCTGACATCGAAATATTGAGGGGGATAGAGGGAGGAGCTGATGAGGAAGCTGTGCGTGTCATTGAAAATGCCCCGGATTGGATTCCAGGCAAGCAAAGAGGCCAAGCTGTAAATTGCAGAATGAGGTTGCCGATACGGTTTAAGCTGGGGGGGGATGATTCACAAAAAGATGTAGCAAAAATAGGTGGGTTTCCAGAAACCATAGAATTCCCATCTTCCAACTAAAAGAGTTAAGTTTTAATTAATTGAAAAACATCCGGAGATTCTTCGGGTGATTTTTTGTTTAAGGGGTATTGACGTAGTTTTGCGTATATTATTCTTCCTGTTAATTAATGAGCCTACTCACCAAAATCACTCAATTTAGGGTTCTTGTTTTTTTGTGCCTGATTCTGTCAATAGGTGTTTTTTCCTGTTCATCTGATCTGGAAGATAAACTTATAGGCACCTGGCAAGGCAGTGATTTTCTTTTCCATAAAACCGAAGGCCCTGATCTAGTGCTTACAATCAATGGAGGTCTAGAACAGCATTTGCGCAGTAAATTGATTTTTGAGGAAGATGGGACTTATCAGAAATTTGTAGGAGAATATGCTAATGGAAATGGTGTTTGGTTGGTTGATAAGGATCTTTTGTTTACCAAAGGCGAAAATGATTTTGAGCAGGTATATAAATTGGTACAAGTCACGGATACTAAGCTGGTGACCCGACATGAAGTCACTTTAGAAACACCTAATGGTGACCTAGTGGGCGAAATCACCTTGACTTATTCCAGATAGATTGGTTGGAAATGCATATAATCCTGGCATAAAATCCATCAGTGGTTTTTTGAATAAGCGTAATTTGGAGTAATTTATCCCCCCAAGTTCTTATCCCTAAATAATCTAAGATATGACAATGAGAATCTTTACACTTGCTGCTACTGTAAGTGCTATGACTTTGAGCTCTTTGGCGAGTGCCCAGGAGAAAACGCCTCCCGCTATGAAGCCTGAAGCAACGGAATTTTATACACCTGTTCCACCCAAAGTAACTCCCGGAGCTAATAATACAGCCCCTCCTTCAGATGCTATTGTGCTTTTTGACGGAAGCAGCCTCAATGGATTTGTAAGCGCTAAAGACGGAAGCAGCCCTGCGGAATGGGCCATAGAGAACGGGGAGTTGGTAGTGACAAGAGGCAAAGGCGATATCCAGTCCAAATTGTCATTTGGGGATGCGCAATATCATGTGGAATGGTCGGCTCCTACCGAAATCGTGGGAGAAGGACAGGGCAGGGGCAATTCAGGATTCTTTTTGATGGGGATGTATGAAGTACAGATATTGGATAGCTACGAAAGCAAAACCTACACAAATGGACAAGCTGGTAGTATCTATAAGCAATTCCCTCCTTTGGCCATGGCATTGAGGCCAGCAGGCGAGTGGAACTATTACGATATCATCTTCAAGGCCCCACGCTTCAATAAGGATGGTATCCTTACTTCTCCTGCCACAGTGACTGTACTGATGAATGGGGTTTTGGTACAAAACCATGTGATTCTAAAAGGTCCAACGGAATACATTGGTATCCCGAATTATAAGGCACACCCTGAAAAACTCCCTATCAAATTACAGGATCATGGCAATCCTGTAAGGTTCAGGAATATCTGGGTGAGGGAGCTTTAATTGATTCTGTAAAAGGAGTAGAGTTTTTAAATTCTGCTCCTTTTTTATTTATACTCAATGCCCAAATGGGAAATATCGCATATAAAACAGGTAAGAAAATCTATTGGAATTCGCACAAAAACCAGTTCACAGATGGTGAAGCTAACCGACTAATGAAAGCAGACTATCACAATGGGTGGAAATTGCCAAAGATATAAAAACTTTAAGTATTAGGGTTTTAAATATTGATGATCAATGTATTTATGACTCCTAAGGGATGTGAAGTCTTCTATTTCATAATATAAAAAGCCGCAGAATCTCCTTCTGCGGCTTTTCATGTTAATATGGGTAAGGCTAGAAAGCCAATGCGGCCAGTCCTAATTTGCTTTTCAGCGGATTGATGGATTTGAGGATCTGGCCAGAATATTTTTTGAATAGGTCATTGCCTAGCAAGCTTGTAAGAAACTTGGTTCTATTGTTTTTCAAGCCAAGAAATGCAGTTTTTTTATCATCGTCAGATTTACCGCTTTTGCTGATGTTCATCAGTTGATCTACAAAGCTGCTGTTTTCTTTGGTGAGCTTATCCTTTTGATCAGCAGTAAGATCTAAGCCGTCTGTAGTATTCAGAATACCCAAAACTTGGCTGGAAAGATCCATTTCAGGCAAATCCATTTTTGGAGATTTGACAGATGGGATAGTTTGTGCATTTACATGTGCAGAAAGCATGATTAAAATTGCAGTGCCTAAGATAAATTTGATTTTTTTCATGGTTATGAGATTTGATTTAAGAATTATATGAATATCCGCCTTTCTGCCAGTAAAACGACAAAAGTATCATAGGATTCGGAAAACACTAGAGCCACTTCGGTCACCCGTCTTCGGTCTTCCGTCCAGTAAAACAAGGGAAATATGACTACTGGCATCATTGGGGACAATTACGAAGAATTACTTGAAAAGTCCCTTTCCAAAATCCATCAGACCTCCTATATCCATTCCTCCCTTTCCTCCGTTGCCATTACCCATCAGAGAGCCCAGCAAGTCCGTGGGATTGATATTGCTTTTGCCTCCCTGTATTGAGGATATCAAGGAGGACATGATGTCATTGTTGTCCTGAGGGGCATCATTGACGCGCTTGTTGAAATAATTCATGATCATCGGCAGCGCAGCAGCTGCTATTCCCATAGCTTGTTCCTTCGAAATCCCCAGTTTATCCATAAGGTTTTGGGATACATCACTTTGCAGGGTGTTGATTTCAGGGGCATCAGGAGAGGTTTCCTGTCCGGAAAACATTTCCTTTATTCCATTGAGATTCCCGGAGGCTATCTGTTTCTGTAAGCTTGCAGCGATAGAATCTTTCAGTACTGGGCCAGAAACTCCATCTTGGGTTTGATTCATTCCAGCAAGCATTTCCTGAAGTGGGACTTCCGCCATTTTTAACAATTGATCTAGCATGATGGTCAAAGTTTGTGTGATGTAATTTCCCGAAATTGTGCAGGAAATCCAATAAAAAATCTAACTATTAAATTTGGACTCTGTCCAGCTACTTTCTATCCAAATTTTAAACAAAATGTATATACGCTTTCCTGACAGTAAATAGTCAAAAGCAACATAGAATATGGTAAACATTGACGCTGCTTCGGTCTTCTGACCAGACCAGCAAAGGATCTAAGGTGACTGACATCATTGCGGATAATCATATTAAATAAAAAAGGATTACTTCTCACTGCCAAAACACTGTACGCCCATCAGGTATGGAACATTGAAAAATTCACGGTTTCTATAGCTCTGGGCTCCACAGCCCAGCTGGGTGAAATCCGGATTTAGGATGTTTTTTCTATGGGGCGGAGAATTCATCCAAAGTTTTATAGCTTCCCGGGCATAGCTTAAATAGGTATGTGGGAGAATCACCTCACGCCTGGAAGAGGCATAGGTGTACATGCCACCACTCCTTGGGATATTGATTTGCCGGCCTTCCTGATACTGCAAACCTATACTTGAGCTGATGTTTTCTCCGAAATAAGTTTTCTTAATCCCTTCGAGGGCAAGTCTATCGCTGATTGTTTTTTTGCCTTTCACAGTGCTGATATGGCCATAGAAATTGTACTTAACCATATCAGCAGCATGGTCGGAAGCCACTTTTTCAATTGTCACAGAGTGCTCAAAAGGCTGCAATCCATGCTTGATTCGCTCTTCATTGGTGACATGGAATAGTGCAGCCTGCAAAAGACCTCTGTCAAGCTGTTTATAATTGATGGTTTCATGGACAGCAGCCAACTGGAAAAATTGGGTAGGAGTAAAGCGTTGGTAATCAGATGGGATCCAGTTTTGGGCTAGTAAACTTTTAGCGAAAAACAATAGGGGTATGGTGATAATCCTTAGGTTCAATGTGCTGTACTGGTTAGGCAGGTTTTCGATGTTTTCTTTTTCCTAGACGAAAAATCTTTAATAATATTTTAAGGAAAAGGAGTGGATTGTGTGATATCGAACGTAAGTACTGTTCGGTTATGAAACAGGTATGAATGGTCTGATTTGTTCACTTGGTTTATTGTCAGTTACTTAAGGCCTTGATATGCCTAATGGTACTGTTTTTTCTATAACTTGTACCTAGTCAGAAATTTTTTCCATTCTGATCAATAAAAAATAACGACCTGTCTCTTTGAGAAGGGATACAAAATAGATAACCCTAAGACCTATTTATGTACTTAAATCCAACTAATTACTTTCTATGAGAAAACTTATTCTTTGCTTGTCTATTATGGCGAGCCCCATGTTAAGCCAGGCCCAAACTGATGCCAGGCTAATGCAGTTGCCCGATGTTTCAGAAACACAGATTACGTTCACCTATGGAGATGATATCTGGGTGGTGGCCAAAGAGGGAGGAGTGGCCCAGCGGCTTACTTCCCCTGCCGGCCCCGAGATGTATCCCAGATTTTCTCCCGATGGAAAGCAAATTGCTTTTTCAGCCAATTACAATGGGAATGTTGATGTGTATGTGATGCCAGCTTCTGGAGGAGTGCCTACCCGTCTTACCTACCATGGTATGCCTGATTATGTGCAGGGATGGACTCCTGATGGACAATCCATCTTGTTTACCTCAGGCAGGGAAAGTGGTAAGGAACGCTTTAATCAATTCTATACAGTACCAGTGACTGGAGGATTACCTAGCAAGTTGCCCGTGCCATACGGTGAATTTGCATCTTATTCTCCTGACGGAAAGAAATTTGCGTACACTGACCGAAGTAGGGTAAACCGCAATTGGAAAAGGTACCGTGGGGGAACAGCACCTGATGTACTTATTTTTGATTTGGTGTCTTTTAAAACTGAGAACATCACAGACAACGCTGCCAATGATGAACTGCCCATGTGGATAGGTGATGCGGTGTATTACATGTCTGATAATGGTCCGGAGAAGAGAAACAACCTCTGGAAATATGATCTCAACACGAAAGAAAACACCCAGCTGACCAAGTTTACTGATTTTGATATCACATTCCCCTCCAATAGTGATAAGGAGATCGTTTTTGAAGCAGGAGGAAGTTTATACCTCTTTGAACTTGCTTCAGGTCAATCCAAGCGAGTAGAGATACAGATCATTTCAGACCAAAAGCCTATGATCCCCAAAATCGTCAGTGTGGAATCTGATCTTATGTCAGCCAGTATTTCTCCTGATGGAAACCGGGTCATCGTAGGCGCCAGGGGAGAGATCTTTAACCTACCGGCCAAGAAAGGCTTTGTCGCCAATCTGAGCAACACCTCAGGAGTGGCAGAGCGTTATCCTGAAATAGCTCCTGATGGCAAGAAAATCGCCTACTGGTCTGATGCCACAGGAGAATATCAACTCACCACCAAATCATTGGCTGCTGACGGTCAAACCAAGACTTTAACCAATTTCAAAAAAGGTTACGGGTACAACATTTACTGGTCTCCAGATAGTAAGAAGATAGTGAGTGTCAATCAGGCCATGGAAGTCATGCTGATAGATGCGACTTCAGGCACTGTTCAGGTGATCGACCAGGGCAAGTATATGTTTGAAGGTAATCTTCAAGGTTTTGGGGTGAGCTGGTCTCCGGACAACCGATACATAGCTTATAGCCTTTCTAAGAAAAATAGAGCGACTTCTGAGCTGTACGTTTTTGATACCAAATCGGGTAAGACCTCGCAAATCACTTCCGGTTTCTATGCTGACCAGAATCCTACTTTCAGTGAAGATGGGAAGTATCTTTTCTTTACCACCAACAGGAATTTTGATCCCCAATATTCGGACATAGATAACACGTTTATCTATTCCAATACCACTGGAGTGGCTGTGGGAACTTTGGATAAGTCTGTTCCTTCTCTGATAGCTCTTGAAAATGATGAGATCAATCTGGAAGAGGAGAAGGCTGAAGACAAGGAGGAAGAAGGGAAGAAGAAGGATAAGGAAGAGTCAAAAGAAATAGCGTTTGAAACCAGCGCCTTTGAGAGCAGAATAGAAATGTTGGATATTCCTTCAGGCAATATAGGCGATCTGGCTTCTCTTAAAGGTAAACTGCTCTATGTACGATATCCCAACACCGGTGAAGGTGAAGGATCCAAGAGCAAATTGGAATTATATGACTTTGAAGAGAAGGAATCCAAGACTGTGATCGAAGGAGTGGGAGGTTTTTCACTTTCTGCTGACCGTAAAAAGGTGATGGTTTTCTCTCAGGGAAAACTTGCCGTCATAGATCCGGCTCCGGGACAGAAGATCGAGGAAACCGTACCTCTGGCCGATATGCAGATGACAGTAGTTCCTGCTGAGGAATGGAAGCAGATCTTCAATGATGTTTGGAGATTCGAAAGGGACTATTTTTATGATTCTACTATGCATGGGGTAGATTGGGATCTGATGCGTAAGCGCTATGGTGAATTAGTTGACCAGGCAGGATCCAGAAGAGATGTGAATATCATCATAGGAGACCTGATCGCCGAACTCAACGCTTCCCATACCTACAATGGAGGAGGAGATATGGATTCCGGTCCTAGCCTTTCTGTAGGTTATCTTGGAGCAGATTTCACCTTGGAAAAAGGAGGGTATAAAATTGCGAAGATTATCAATGGAGCTCCATGGGACGTGGAGGTACGCTCACCGCTTAGCAGACCGGGCGTGGATGTGAAAGAAGGGGATTTTATACTCGCTGTCAATGGCCAGCCTATTGATGCGACTAAATCTATTTTTGCTGCCTTCCAGGGACTGGCGGGTAAGACTGTGCAGCTTACAGTAAACAGTTCAGTTTCTTTGCAGGGTGCGAAAACAGTACTGGTGGAGCCGCTTAGGTCTGAAGCCAGGCTTCGAAACCTGGCCTGGATCAATAATTTCCGTACCAGAGTGGATGAGGCCACGGACGGGAAGATCGGCTACATCTTCGTGCCTAGCACTGGAGTGGATGGCCAGAATGAATTGTTTCGTCAGTTCTACGGTCAAATGGAAAAAGAGGGGATGATCATCGATGAGCGATTTAACAATGGGGGACAGATTCCCGACCGCTTCGTAGAGCTACTTGACAGAAAGCCCCTAGCTTTCTGGGCAGTTCGGGATGGGCAGGATTGGGCATGGCCACCTTCTGGAAACTTCGGACCCAAGGTGATGCTTATCAATGGGTTTTCCGGTTCGGGAGGAGATGCTTTCCCAGACTATTTCCGCAAAAGAGAAATCGGCCCACTGATCGGTACCCGCACCTGGGGAGGTTTGATCGGAATATCCGGCGCTCCGAGACTGATCGACGGCGGTTCGGTGACCGTACCTACTTTCAGGATGTATGATCCAGATGGTACCTGGTTCAAAGAAGGTTATGGCGTAGATCCTGACATCGAAGTAGTAGAGGATTTCGAAAGCCTGGCCAAAGGCACCGATGCCCAGCTTGAAGCTGCGATACAGGAGGTATTGCGACTTTTGAATAGCAGTGATCGCTTTAAAGTACCTGCAAGACCGACCTACGAGGACAGAAATTAAA
>CBFGUY010000099.1:0-15017 GCA_965651895.1 uncultured Algoriphagus sp.
AAGACGCTATCCCAAGCATGAGTGGCCTGAGGATCCAATTAGTGCTGAGGCAGTTAGAGGAGTGAGAAGGAAGTTTTGAAAGCTGATTTTTTAGCGTAAATTCAATATTCCAACAGCCCCTTTTAAAATGCGTTTTTACCTAAGAACAGCATCACTCCTACTTCAGACGGCAATCTTCGCAACGACTATTGGTTGTTCACTGTTTGATAAAGAAGATCCAGATCTCAGTGAGATACTACAATGCAAGGTACAAGACCCTCTCAATGATCTACCTTGGCTAGAGGAGATAATTCAAAAAGAAGAATCCTATGATAAAAGATCACCCATGCGAATTTGGGTCGGCGACCATGAAGGAACTGGAGTGATAATCTATGAAAATCTGGTTTCTTCCTGTTATCTATGTGCTGTGTATGATTGTGAGGGAAACTATGCTTTCGACACTTCTTTGAAGGGGGTGAACAAAGAGAATTTCATGTCAAAAATCAAAAATGTGAAAGTTTTATATTCTTACAAGTGGGTTGATTAGTAAGCATATACTTTTTTAATCAAACTTTTAATTTTTAAAAGGACGATAGCTTTAAGCTGCTACAGGCTTTAATTTATCCAAGTAATTAAGAAATTGAAAAAATAAAGCTACAGTCAATGGGGTCATTTCTCTATAATCCATTTTTTCTAAATACAATTTCCTAAGAATAGGGTAGTTTTCCGGATTGAAAAGTTTGCTAAGTGCAATGGAACGGAAAGACGCTTCCACCATCTCCGCTGTATTTTGGGACTTATTTACTATGTAAGAATATTCCTGCTCCAGAACTAGCGGATTGCTCATTTGATCCAACCAGCCGAACCCATTTACACTGAAGAAATTTTCAATGGTACTTCGTAACTCAGTAAGTTCTTCAATAGTAGAAATTTTGATTTTACCTGTACGGTAATTCCCCAAATTGTCCAGAGACTTATATAAAGTAAGTGACTCTTCCACATTACTGATCAAGGTTGGAAGATGTTGGTTTACCAATTCTTCAATAGCATTAATGCGAATACCGAAATAATATTCAACAATTATCTCTTCTTTTTCTTCGTGGCATTGCACCCCCACAACTTGCTTTCCACCCTCAAAATCCTTCTCAAATGCAGATTTGCATGGACTTAGCTCAAACCCATGCTTTCTGAAGAACGGGGAATGTAATTTTATTATATCCGATTTAATAGTCATAACCTACATTATTCTGTATAGGTAATAACTCAAAAATCAGGCAAAGATTCCCTAATCCTCAGAAAATAATTCTCTGAGCTCATCAAGAATGGGTTCTACCTCTTGTTTTTTCAATTCCAAACTACCTTCATCTTCTGGGTTGTGCAAGTAATGGTTCCAGTGTTTTTCCACTTTGCGTAGCGTCCTTGGCGTCATGTCAAACTCCACCTCATCCAGGTACATTTTCGCTAAGGTCTGCGCCTTGAAGTTGCCGAATAAATAAACTCTAAAAATATCCACAAACCGCAGGCTTAGGTCGAATCCCTCCAAAATCTGAACAAAGGCCCCCTGATGGGTTCTATTTTTTTTGTCATAGATTGCTTCAAAAATCACATCTAGGGATTGCTCATTAAAGCTGGATTTAGAAAGCGCCCTGCAAGCCAAATATGCAATTTCCCAATTGTCTCCTTTTACCAACTTGCTTACCTCAGCTAAAGAGTTTTCATCCAGTTTTGTACCCAATTTATCTGCAAAATAAAAAGCCTCCTTTTCATTTGGATCACTAATGCGCTTGATCAAGCCTTGGATTTCCTCGTCCATGATTTTTCGGTTTATTTGTACAAATATAATTGAAAAGCCTCCCCCACTATGATTTCCGGCCAACCAAAGTTAATTAGCCTTGAAAAGTACCATGCCCTTTTAGCGCTGGCAAAGAAGAAAGGGTTGTCGGAAACATTTGAAAAACCTAAACATCAATGGGTTATATCGAACTCAGACTCCTGGCTGGCACGAATGTCCCTACCCTGGCATACGCTACCGGATCAATCTGGAAATTTGAAAGAAATAGATGATTTCCACTTGGCTTTGGTGATGATCCGCGCAGGGATCGCTACCACAGGTCATTTCCACAATGGAGAAATGCTGGATCATAAGGTGTTCCGTGCCTATATGGTGAGGCAGAAGCAGGGCAAAAGCCAGATCAAATACCTTAAAACCAAAGGGAAATCCCGGGCAGGATCAAGACTTAGGCTGGGTGAATCCGAGCACTTTTTTGAAGAAATAAACGAAAGACTCCAGCAATACCATAAGGATTTTGCTATTACTACCTGGGGCTACAGCTGTGGCAAAACCCTATGGCCCTATTTTCTGGGAAGTGATCCCCCTCCTCCTTTTGCTAAAGATGCGGAAAACCTGATCAGAATTCCTTTTCATATACAGCAGCCGGACTTTGATACCTTGCAGGCTATACATACCAAACTCCGGAGCATTCATCTGACGCTTTCCGAAAGTGGTTTGGCTATGTTTGATGATCTTGACACTCCGGCTTTAAAAGAAGAAAATGAGGATGATTGGTAAGGATATTTAGTCTAGTGAGCTCTTTTGCAGATATAGCTATCCACTTTATATTTATCAGTAGATTTTAGATCAGAATATCCCGGCAATTTTAATATCACAGACTAATAAAACATAAAATCCCTAAACTCAATCCATTTGAATACCCAGATAAAAAACTTCGAACAACTAAGCACCCAGGAACTGTATGCCATAATGAGGCTTAGGAACGAGATCTTCGTGGTAGAGCAAAATTGCCTGTATCAGGATGCTGACAATAAGGATCTGGCCGCTTATCATGTAATGATCAAGTCCGATGACACTCTAGTAGCCTATGCCAGAATCTTACCCGCAGGTATCTCCTTTCCAGAGGTTTCTATTGGACGTGTAGCATGTGATAAAAATGCTAGAGGGAAGGGATTAGGCAAAAAGATAATGAAACAATCACTTTCCTTTATAAAATCGGAATTTGGTTCTTGCACCATAAGAATTGGAGCACAAACCTACCTAAATGATTTCTACAAGTCCTTTGGATTTGAAAATGCAGGTAGGCCATATCTAGAAGATGGTATAGAGCACATAGAAATGCTTAAACACATTTAGCCTTATAAAAAGCTTCTATCAAGTAAACCCAACGCAACTTGAAAACCGGCTAATTCCGCTGGTCATGGTCATAGATAAACGTAAACAAAAAAGCCAGGATTTCTCCCGGCTTTTTTGAGTAGTCAAACACTTTTTCAGTGATTATACAGTAGTATTCGTGGCATCCCCCGGATAATTTGCATTCAGCATGTTCATGGTTTCGTGTGCCACTTTTATGTTAAATTCATAGGCAAGGCTCTTGTAATTGACCAAATCGACGATTGTACCGATAAAGCATAATCCGAAAGTCAATATATAGAGAATACCTAATCCTACCTGTCCCAGGATAAACCTGTGCAATCCGGCAAAACCGAAGAAACCTATCAGCGTTAAAATCAATATCATCTGGGCGTCTTTTCTTCTGGCACGGTAAACCTGTGCGAAAAGTGAGGCTTGATCCTCATCCATGTTTTTCATCAAACCCTGGATGTAACCCAGTTCCATTCCTTCCAATTCAGGAAGATGTCTTAATACATTAGCCATAATTGTGTGTTGTTTTTAAATTTTTAATAAGTTGCCAGATCCGAGCGATAATAACCAAATATGCAAGTGAGGCCAGTGGATGCATGCTCCAGGAAGCTTGGAACTCTCCCCTTGCAAGCAGACTCATAGACCTGCCCAACCCACATCCAGGACACCATTCAATCCCCAACTGGCTCAAAGGACAGAGACTTAAATGACTGTCACCATGAGGATCCAGGAAGAGTACTGCTACCAAGCTTCCGATCCAAAAGATCAGCTCTAGGGGCAGTTTTGATAATCCTTGGGCTATTACCTTCATGTGCTGTTTAATTACGAAAAAGATGCCATACCCCAAACATAGCTTAAAACGGCGAATATCGCAGGGTGTGCTATTTTATTGCAAAGGAAATGAACAACCTAGTGTACGGAAATGAACGATTTAAATTCAATAAAGATTAATTGAAAACACTTGTTCATTACAGGTCAGCCTAAACTTTCTTAGTCCTAGTATTTTTGTATTTTGCCTGCCCAATCATCCGATTTATATGAATACCAAACTCTTCTATCTATTCCTTATATGTGTAGGAATGCTGACTCGGGGATATTCCCAGACAGGTACCGACCTATGGATTATGGAAACAACGGGCAAAGGCGGGAATCTAAAAATCCTACCTGAGACTGCTAAAAAACTGACAGATAGACCTGAATATGATAATCAGCCAAGCTTCATCAATGAATATCAATTGGTGTTCTCTGCAGCAGATGAAAATGGTAACCATGATATTATAGTCTATAATTTCGAGTCTGAAAAATTCACCAACCTTTCCAAAACTGATGACCGAAGCGAATTTTCTCCCAGAATCACTGATTGCGGGATGTACATCGCAGCAGTGGTGATGGAGGAAGATAAGAAGCAAAGAATCTGGCTTTATCCCACCAGTTTTGAGCCTGCGGAACTACTGTACGATGACATTGAGCCGGTAGGATATTACGATTGGTATGACAACAAAGCGGCCATGTTTGTCCTAGGGGAGCCTAATCGGCTGATCTATGCAAATGGCCGTAATGACCTCATATCCATTGACAGCGGCATAGACAGATCTATAGTAAAACGGCCTAAAACTTCAGAAATCACCTACCTGACCGAAGTTTCTCCGGATGAAGCGGGAATTATCAAAAGCTATGACATTGAATCCGGGGCGAGGGAAGTGTACCTTGAGGGTCTCAAAGGTGCCAGGGACTTTATCTGGATCGATAAAAGACACTTGTTAATGGCTTCGGGAAATGAAATTTTCATCCGTAAATATTCCAATCCAGAGTGGAAGTCTCTGGGAAAAATAAAATCCGACACACATCAAAAAATTACCAGAATGGCTTACAGCGAAGACTTAAATGTGCTGGTGGTCGCTATGGATAGAATCTAATCCAAACTCTATGAACCTTATCAAATCATCCATCTTTATGGCTGCCCTTATCGGCAGCACCCACGTGTTTTCCCAGGAAATAGAAGACAAAAGAGGCATTGTTGCTAAAAACGCCGAATTAGTAAAAGTCCAGGACGGATTTTCTTTCACAGAAGGCCCTGCTGTGAACAGGTTTGGCGATGTGTACTTCACTGATCAGCCCAATAACCGGATCCATAAATGGAATGCACTTTCTAATGAAGTAAGTGTATTCAAAGAAGATGCAGGCAGGTCTAATGGGATGTACTTCCTGTTGGATGGTACCTTGATCGCTTGTGCGGACAATAAAAACGAACTTTGGGCCATAGATACGGATGGCAACCACGAGGTCTGGATCACTGCTTTCAAAGGCAAGAAACTGAATGGCCCCAATGATCTCTGGGTTCGACCACGGGGAGGAATCTACTTCACTGACCCGCTCTACCCCCGCCCCTATTGGGATCGCAGTAAGGAATCAGAGCAGGAAGGACAGAATGTCTATTATCTTTCGGCAGATAAAACAGAGCTGTTTAAGGTATCGGATGATCTGGTGCAGCCAAATGGTATCGTAGGAACGCCTGATAGTAAGTACCTTTATGTAGCCGATATAGGTGCAAAGAAAACCTACAAATATGAAATCAGGGAAGATGGCTACCTGATAAACAAAGAACTGTTCTGTGAAATGGGATCAGATGGTATGACCATAGATGAACGTGGAAACCTCTACCTGACCGGTGATGGAGTTACTGTTTTCAATAAAAAAGGTGAGCAGATTGCCCATATCCCTGTACCTGCCAAGTGGACTGCTAATGTGGTGTTTGGAGCACTGGACAGGAAAACCTTGTTTATCACCGCCTCTGATGCCGTCTATACCTTACAAATGAAAAACCGGGGAGTATGGTAAGAAGCTATATTGTTGTGTAAACATGACACTGCAGCCAAAAATCAGTACCCGGAACGGATGTAAAACCGAAGCATTGCCCCTGTTATTAGCTTGAAGCTCCCGAGCTACATTTTCTTGTTCTCTACGAAGTTGAAAACAGGAGTGATGGACATGAATGATATTCGCCCCCATGTGTCGGTAAAAACATGCGCTATTTCTGATGATTGTGTTTTTCGCCAAAATAAAAATCCGCTATGGAAACGAGGGTTTCCATAGCGGATTTTAAAATTTCAAGGAATTATTTAAATGTAGGATTAACTGAGGGGATCTATTTGAAATTCATCTAGCCCCTAAGGAAACTTCTTAATACGCTTAGGAAAGCGTTTATTTCCTGTATTCCCCAGTTCCTTTATCCAACATTTTTTATTAGCCCTTTAACTTAGAATAGCCCTATATAGTGACTTCCAGCTACGTTTTCTAGTTGAGCACCTTTGGTCACCTCACCTGTTTCGGTATCTACCACGTAGATGTTTCCGTTTTTGCCCACAGGAGACTGAGTAAGGTAAATATCTGTTCCGTCCACTACAAATCCTTGATACTGGAACAAGTAGAAGTCCGGCTCGTAAGGAATGCCATCAAGTCTCACAGCTGTCTTGGCATTTAGGTCGGCCAAGGCAAAGAATCCCTGGGCACCTGCCACTCCTTGTTCAGATCCGTTATGACGATAAGCGATTACTGCTTTTCCGTTTGCAGCAGGTCTCCAAGCTAGAATATAAGAACCTTCTACACCCAAAGCATCGTCTAGATTAAACACATACGAATCGTCATATTGGTTGTTTGAGCCAATTCTCAGGATATGCGAGCCGTTGGGGTCATTTTGGTTGGCTTGATAAACACTTCCGTTGTATTCGAAAGAATTGATACTTCGGTAACCATTCGTGTTTCCATGACCAACATTAGAGCTAATTACTGTTGGATTCAACAAAGAAGGATAATCCAACACAATGGTTTTGGAGCCTAAAATTTCTCCCCCATTATCAGATTCACCAGTAGCAGGATCTACTTTGCTTAGACGTGCGCCGATGTATAATTTATCTCCAGCAGCATTCAAAGTAGGCATATCGATTCTAGATATGTAATAGCCGTTTGATTCTTCTTCTTCGCTCAAGGCTAGAGAGCTTTCTTGGAATTCTATGATAGAGGAATTTACCAAGTCCAAAGTCACAACTCCCATGATTGCTTCGTGACGCAAATAGGTGTCATCTGTTGCATCATTCGGTGTACCGTTGTCATCATATTGTGCTTCTGTATTTACATATACAGCAGCCCCTGTTTGATCTCCATCGAATAGTTTAATCCATCTTGGCGCAGAACCTACGTAAGGCGCAATACTTACCCCAGTACCATTTTGAGTGAAATTCTGCCCACCTGCTACCGTGTACTTCGTGTATTGTCCACCCGTATCTCCTCCATAGCTAATATTAAACATGGTGTTTCCATCTTCAGAAGACTGCAATCTGGCTGTTCTGTTAGAAGGTACTATAAACCCATTATCAAAAGGAGCTATGGATACCGTAGGGTCTTTAGCTTCCTCACTACTTAGCGAGTAAATTAATGTCCCTCCGTTTCCATCCCCGGGATTATCGCCCATTCTTGCTGCCGCAACGGTAATCCATCTGCTTTCCCCAACTGGCCCCGGTGTTGGGTTGGGAGTTGGGTCTTCAGCACATGCAGCCATTAGCCCACCTGCTAAAATCATAGCAGTCAGTTTATGGAAATTTATAAAAGTGTGTTTCATCATGTAGTTATTATTAATAGATTAGAAATTATTAATTCTGTAGTTTAACTTGAGGTAAAAAGCTCTTCCAGGTTTTTGCACGGACAGGTTATCAAAAACAGCTTCATCAAATATGTTTTTGATGTCAAAACTCATGACTAACTTATTGCTCGGGAAAACATAACTAAGTCCTAAATCTTGAGCTAATTGCTGTGGTACCTTAAAAAATTCATCGCCTACGGTATTTGATCCCTGAGGTACCAGGTATGAAAATTCATCCGTGAAATACATGGTGTAAAAGAGATTAAATCGGGATCCTTTTTGAATCAAATCTTTAAATGAATAGCGTAAACTCCCATTCATGATGAAAAACGGAGTGTTTGGCACGTCTATTTCTACCCCTCTGTTTACAATTTTCAGATCAAATCGGGAAACATTGAAATTGAACCCAAAATTATCGTTGTACGTGTAGTCCAACTGGGCATCAAATCCTTTGGACGTGCCATTCCCTTGATTTTCATAGAGTATGGTCTCTTCATTGATATTTAAGGATGTCTCTATTGGTAAACCAATCCTGTCTTTGATATTACGTGTGAATAGATTGGAAGAAAACGTGAAATCGTGCCCGTTTATGTTGAACGATCCTAGTCGAAAGCCCAGGTTAAAGTTATTGCTAAGTTCTGGTCTGATACTTGGATTGGCTACCACATTATCTCCGTCGTTACCAAAGACTTCACTTTCATTTGGCAATCTGACAGCTTTCTCTGCGGAAGTTAACAACGTGATATTCGGAAGAACGGCATAGGAGACAGTAAAGCCGTACCCTTCATCTACTTTATTGGCACTTGTAATATCCTCTATTATTTCATTGGTTTCTCTATTGATCTCAGGGTCAATGTTTATCGTTTCCTGCTGATAGTATTTCCCAAATACATTGGCCCTAAGTTTTTCATCCAAAGCGCTTAGCTCATAGGTTAGAGAGACAATGTTTTTTTGTAAATCCCTTGTTCCCCTGAACGTATTTTCCAAAACCGATCTTAATTGATCTGTGTCCACCCGATCTATGCCGCTATACACATGATTAAGCATGATTCTGTGATTCTTATTAATGGCATAGGATATTCCTGTTCTAATGGAGGATACATTTCTGTTTATTCTAGCAAGTGTAGGCCCACCTTCCTGCTGTGACTTCCAAGAATACATATATTCATTGCCTCTAAAATCAATTGCCCTATCTCCATTCCAGCTGTATGCCCATGCGAGCGTATCAGTCACCATACGGTTTCGCTTCCCATACAATCCATTGACAGTTACGTCCAGCCCGTTGGTAAAAAGATTTTTCTTTTGGTAAATTAGATTCATCAGCCTGGCATCCGATTCCATAAACCTATCCTTGTAGGGCATAATGGTCATAAAGGCCCCATGTTGGATTTCTTTAAAATCACTGGATCCTGTAAAGCCAATTAAAAATTGATCTGCCCATTTTACATCCGTATAACCAATCTGCAACATTCCCCCTGAGGATCTGTATGCATCATTGAATCTTCTGGCCGTGACTGGGGTTTGCACTCCTCCTACTCCCGTCACCACTATGCTTCTGCCTGACACCTTATAATCATTGTCAGAATAATTATGAAAGATGGATCCCTTGACCGTAAAGCCTGATTCATTGAATCGGTACAACCCGTTTACATTGGCCTGTAGTGTGTTAAAAGAACCATAAGAAACTGAGGCGCTAAGGTTTGATTGGGTAGAATTTTGAAGCACAATATTGATAGCTCCCCCCAAGGCATCATCAGCCAAGTGCCCGGGAACAACACCTTTGTACACCTCGATTTCCTTAATCATTGCAGGAGGAATGCTATTCAGATTAAATGAATTGCCATAGGCAGAGATGGGAATTCCATCGATAAAAACCCGAACAGCATTTCCTGACAACCCATTTAAACTGTAATTGACCTCAGAACCTAAACCTCCATTTTGACGGATTTTAACTCCCACGGTAGTATTTAACAATTCGTTTGTTTGAATATTCCGAAGGCTGGCCTCTTTTGTATCTACCACATTGACAGCAAATCCGGATTTTTCAATTTCACTTTTATGTGATTCACCTTTTACTAAAACTTCCGCCAATTCATTCTCAGCTGCTCGTTGAAGCTTTGTTGACACATCGATGCTAGGCTTGTCAATTGTAATACTGAAATCATGTTTTTGAATTTCTATACTACTTACTGCGATCTGATGAGTACCAAAAGGGACAGCCGCCAGTTCAAACCTTCCCTTTTCATCGGAAAGCACTCCCTTATTCAAAGATTTGATGTAAACAGTGGCGTAAGCTACAGGTGCCCCATCCTCAAATGTCAAGGTACCTATCACACTCCCGGTCTGGGAAAATCCAGCTATAGATAATAAGAAGCTAACGCAAAAAACTAGTAAGGGTAATGCTGCTTTCATAGATTCCTGTTTGAACGGCAGCAAAAGTAATCCTTAATTGTAATTAATCTAAATAAGATTAGAAATTTGTTCTGAAGAAAATGAATACTCTAAGTAATAATCTCAGATCAACTACAAATAATCAACTGAAAATAAAATACTTATAATTATTCTACGAATTCAATTTTTTTCTAAAAAATGAAAAAAATATCCGCATCTGCTTAACAGTGCGTAAGTGCTTTGAATTAATACTAGAGATTCAAATTTGGTAATTCCTTCCATCGCTACGGACGGCATGGAGGATTTTCTCAGGCTAGAACTATACATAATTCTAGCACGTGCATTCATACGGGTACATTTAAAAACATTTCAATATTGGACTTTTTGTCATCCAGATCGAAAGTATCAGGAACCTACTTTGAGTGAACTTTGGTAGTGTTTTTAAACCAAAATCTTCAGAAGAAGTTTAGACTCAATAATTCAGAATGCTTCTCCAATAAAAATATAGAAACCTGAACCTTCCGCTGTAAGCGCATAGTCTAGACGGGTATAAATATCCTTTTTGGGAAAAAGTAAAAAACGCAAACCCGCACCTGCCGACCAGGCTATTTGGTTTAGGTTAAGGTTAGAAAAATCCGGAAAAACAGTAGCAGCTCCCGCAAAAGCTGCCGCACCGATCCGTTTGGAAAATCCCAAAGGAAGGGGAAGAAAGCGCATTTCTATCTGCGAGGCTATTTGGTTGTTATCCCTAAAACGACCGGAATAATACCCCCTCATCATGCTGTCACCTCCCATGAGAGCGAGCTGATTGAACGGGATATTCCCCCTATTAAATTGCCCCAGCAGCTGAGCAGCAAACACGTTATTCGTTCCCACAGGTCTGTAGATTCTCGTATCAGAGATAACTGTATTGAACTGATATGTACTTAACCCATCCAAATACCTGAGATAGCCTAATTCTGAGAAAAACCCATTCCTTACGTTAAGCACATTGTGCCTGTTGTCATATACTAAGCCGACTCCTACTCCCAGATTTGAAGAGCCTTCACTTCCTGTAGGAAGCTCGAAAACAGGTGAATCCGGGGCTGAGACAAAGTTTACCGCCCCTAGACGCTGGTAATCAAGTTCTACTCCAAAGAAGAGGTTATCCCGTACTTTGCGAAGCACACGCTCCTTAATGAGAATCTGATTGGCTTCTACCAAAGCCAAATATTCCGGTGCACTATCCATCCCTATTCCGTAATACTTCAATGGAAAGCTCTGCAGACGCAAGCGGCCGAGGAAAAACCATTTACTCTGGTCAGAATATAAAGCATGGTCAAACCACAGCCCATATTGGTTTTCCAACGTGAAAAAAGTAAAGCCACTGATCTCACTTAGACGGTTCGTAGTATCCCGTTTAGAATAATACACATAAAGTGAAGAAAAACCGATTTCCCAGCTGGTCTCCGGTGAGTAAGCTAAGGTGGGATAGACTAGAAACTGTGGCTTGCTGATATCTGAAGTGTCATTGATGAGACTGTTGATATAGCGTTTTACAAAACCCTGAGAATTCCCTTCAGTGCCCGCACCGAAAAGCAACACCAAGATTAGTAGAAGTATTTTAGGGGTGGATTTGATGCTGTCTGATTTTGAGTTGCGTGAATGTAACAGGTAATGATAGGGATTTTCTACGGCTATTGCTTCTTTGTAGACAAAACCGACTAAGCAGCCGCCTGCTTTATATTGGCATCAAGACCCAACTCAGCATACCCCATCTATCGCACAAGCTCCCCCTTCCCCATCGGAAACTTCAAGTGAAGGGTTTGCTTTGGCAAATTCTTTCCAGGACTTTGCCAGGGTATCCTCAAAAACCTCATCTGGCTGTGCCCCAGAAATCCCATATTTTCGATCCAAAACAAAGAATGGTACTCCCCTCAACCCGATCTGACGGGATTCATATATATCCTGATCTACCTCATTCGTAAACTTGTCAGAATTCAGCACTTCTTTAATAGCGCTTTCTTCCAGTCCAATCTCCAAAGCAATTCCCAAAAGAATCCCATCATCGTCAATATTCACTGCCTCAGTAAAATAAGCTTTCAGCAGCCTTTCTTTCATTTCATCTCCTTTTCCCTGGGATTTTGCCAAGTGCAAAATCCGGTGAGCTTTCTTGGTATTGGCTACTACAGTTTTGTCTAAGTGATATTCCAGCCCTTCCTGGGCTGCCATGTGGGTCACGTTGGATGTAATCTCTTTGGTTTGTTCCAATGACCAGCCTTTTACTTCAGACAGGTATTCTAGTGAACTCTTATTTGGCTGAGTCACTTGGTCAGGATTAAGTAAAAAACTCTTCCACTCAATCTCCACTTGATCTTTGTGGGGAAATTTTTCAAGTGCTTTTTCAATTTTTCTTTTGCCGATGTAGCAGAAAGGACATGCTATGTCGGACCATATTTCTATTTTCATCACTAAAATCTTTGAGTAACTTTAGCTAAACTATAAATCAAGCAAAAAGAGTTCAGCTAAGCGTGAAAACAAAAGAATGTCCTTCCTGTGCCATGGAAATTGATGCTAAAGAAGCGATCTGCCCAATCTGTAAATTTGAATTCCCAAAACGCTCGCCCTGGATTGCGTGGGTGGCCATTGTTCTTCTTTTGGTTTGGATTTTCAGTTATATCCTGTGAGGTTATCTTCTCAGAAAGCCTACCAGCTGCTAAGTGATGAAATTGAGCAAGGAAAACAGTTTTATTGAAAGTTTATGAGGTTTTGAAAAATGTAACTAGTAGCAGAGAGAATATTGAATTTCAGGCATGAGTCAGGAGATTTGAGCCATTCCTCTGGCTAAACGGAGTTGACCATGTGGTTTAAAATCCATTTTTTTAAATTTTCTTCTATTCAACATTTCCAACGTAACCCCTGTCCTAGACTTGTGGAATCTTTAATCTCGGCCAGCTGAGATTTATTTTTTTCGTATTCACCAAAAAAACACCAAACAATATTCCGTTGAATACATTTTTCACATGTTTGACCAACCATAATTACGAATATTGTAAAAATTTCATACCTCCCCTGTTTTTTTCAGCAAATCTCTTGCATTTTCCTTTCTAAGGAATGAATTTTGCCACCTTATTACGCATGACACAAGTAAATCACATAGCGCCATTTTGCTCACCTGCTACATCGGTAGTGGCAAGGGTTGACGCTATTGCTTTTTTCACTCCTATAAGGACGTGTAGATTTTTCTATAGGGTTTAACCCTGTATTGAATTTTTGTACTCCTACGTGGAGTACCTGCCCGCGCCTTTACCCTTTGATTTATTTACCAAACTTCCGGTTTCACCGGGATTAACACATGCAATCCCTAATGGATAACATTTCTTTCCAAATTATTGTAGCCAATGCTTCTCACAAGGTTTACTCCTCTCAAATCACAGATGAGATGGAAAATTCCGCTAAAGCCCGTGGTACCGGCATAGCCAAGCGTAGCCCAGCTTATGTGGAGACCAAAATGGAAGAAGGAAAGGCAGTCATTGCGTTGACCTCAGATGGCAAATGGGCAGGATTCTGCTATATAGAAGCCTGGGGTCATGGTAAATATGTTGCGAACTCAGGATTGATCGTCTCTCCAGAGTACAGAAAGTATGGACTTGCCCGCAAGATTAAAAACGAAGTATTCAAACTCAGCCGTAAAAAATATCCGGATTCCAACATCTTCGGCTTGACCACAGGGGCAGCCGTGATGAAGATCAATTCAGAACTCGGCTATATACCTGTATCCTATTCAGACCTTACCGATGACAATGAATTCTGGAAAGGCTGCCAAAGCTGTGTCAACTATGAGATTCTAATGAGCAAAAATAGACAAAACTGTCTTTGCACGGCAATGCTGTATGACCCCAATTCGAAGAGAAATCACACACAAGAATTGGCGCTCAGAGATGATTTCAAGAAAGATCTTAAATTATTTGATCGCTGGGTAAGATTAAAGAAATACGTGATGCTTAAATTGAACAAGTCTAAGGACACCATTTCAAGCATCTTTTTATAAATAAATTCTTCCGTATAGGAAACAAAAACCATATTTCCATGAAATCAAGCATACCTAAGCGTCTCTACAGGGATGAGGTTCTACATGCGAGATTCCATAGTCTGCCCCGACTAATCGGGGTAACTGATAAAATCAAAATATAAACACATGAAAAAAATAGTATTAGCCTACAGTGGAGGCTTGGATACCACATTTTGTGCGCTGCACCTTTCCAAAGAACTAGGATATGAAGTGCATGCAGTTTTGGTGAATACAGGAGGATTCTCCGAGGAAGAATTGAAAGATGTGGAGGAGAGAGCCAAAACACTGGGCATTGCCTCCTTTAAGATCCTCCATGTGATGGATACTTATTACAATGAGGTAATTAAATATCTGGTCTATGGCAATGTACTAAAAAACCAGACTTACCCACTTTCTGTGTCTGCGGAGCGAATACTTCAGGCAAAATCTCTTGCGGAATATGCTAAGTCAATAGATGCAAAAGCTGTTGCGCATGGATCTACAGGAGCTGGAAATGACCAAGTCCGGTTTGATATGATCTTCCAGACTATCGTACCAGATATAGAGATCATTACTCCTATCCGTGATCTGAAATTATCCCGACAGGAAGAAATAGAATACCTCAAAAAGCATGGGGTGGACATGAACTTTGAAAAAGCTGCCTATTCAATCAATAAAGGAATCTGGGGAACTTCTGTGGGGGGAAAAGAGACGTTAACTTCTTCTGATTACCTTCCTGATGAAGCTTGGCCTACCCAAGCTACAGCTTTTGAACCTTATGAATTGATCCTTTCATTCGAGAAAGGTGAATTAAAGGGGGTTGA
>CBFGUY010000100.1:0-14805 GCA_965651895.1 uncultured Algoriphagus sp.
ATTGTAAGGTGTTCTTCATCAATTGATAGCCTGGAAAAAGTGTCAGAATATGCTCTTCTATCCATACGACCATCCATTTTCCAGCGCCTAGTTTTGCTATCGTCCCACCAATAAAACAGAGCAAAATAATGATTAGGACAGCAATGAGATAAGGGAAATCCAGGGCAGAGTGTTCTAACCCTAAGGCTGAACTGATCTTTTCTGCCAAGGGTCTAAGGATTTTGATAATTTTTTCAAAAAAAATCAAGATCAGAACAAGCGGAAACAAAAAGAATATCCCGCCCTTTATCGTGTTACTAATAATGGAAAGCATTGTTCTAGGGAATTAAAAGTGTTAAAGAAAGCAGTACAATATACCGAAAATTAAAAATAGAAAACCGGCTTAACTACACCGGTTTTTATTTTGTGCATGATTGAATACTATTCTGACAGTTCTTTACATCCGCCTAATATCCACTGTAATTCTCATGCCTAGCTAGTACAGAAAACGGTCTTTAAACAAGATGCGGGATTTAAGTGCTAGAATAAACCTATAAACATCATTTAATAAACCCCTTTTATAGATTACCTCTTAGTCCCTGTTCCCGCTCTATAGCTTCAAATAATGCTTTGAAATTGCCCTTGCCAAAGGACTTGGCTCCTTTTCTCTGAATGATCTCAAAGAAAAGAGTAGGCCTGTCCTGTACAGGCTTCGTGAAAATCTGGAGTAAGTATCCTTCATCATCCCGATCCACCAGAATATTCAGGTCTTTCAGCGGCTGGAGATCCTCGTCTATTTGTCCCACACGATCGAGTAGGTCATCATAATAGGATGGGGGCACCACCAGGAATTCTACTCCTCTTTTCCTCAACTCTGTGACCGTATGGATAATATCGTCAGTAGCTATAGCCATGTGCTGTACACCAGGCCCTCCATAGAAATCCAGGTATTCTTCGATCTGTGACTTTTTCTTTCCTTCCGCTGGCTCGTTGATTGGGAATTTGATGTAGCCATTGCCATTAGACACCACCTTGGACATGAGGGCAGAATACTCTGTGGAAATATCCTCGTCATCAAAGGTGATCAATAGCTTGAATCCCATGACATTTTCGTAGAACTCTACCCAGTGATTCATCTTGCCCAACTCCACGTTTCCCACACAGTGGTCTATGTATTTTAAGCCAATCGGAGTAGGTGTATATGTGCTGGTCTTGGGCTGGTAGCCAGGCAGGAAGATACCATTGTAGTCTTTACGCTCCACGAAGGTGTGTATTGTCTCCCCGTAGGTCTTGATAGAAGCCACTACTACCTGTCCATGGTCATCAGTCAGAGTTTTGGGCTCAGCTGCTGAAATGGCTCCTCTGCTGGTAGTTTCTTTCCAGGATTGGACTGCATCATCCACCCAGAGGGCCAGTACTTTCACTCCGTCTCCATGTTTTTGTATATGTGCGGAGATATCTCCACCAGGATGTAAAGGAGAAGTCAATACCAATCTGATTTTATCCTGCTTTAGCACGTATGATGCTCTATCTCTTATGCCGGTTTCTGGACCAGCATAGGCTATCAGTTCATATCCAAAAGCATATTGATAATATAGTGCGGCTTGTTTGGCATTTCCTACGTATAGCTCTACATAGTCTGTCCCGTTTAACGGAAGAAAGTCTTGACTCATGGTTAGTTATTTTTGGGTTAATTCTATAAAACCAAAGTTATAAAATATCCCAAATAATATTTGGTCACTAACCGTATTATTCTTGAGGATTTCTATTTCCAATCAGTGTGATCCAGGCCATTATCAAAAATGCCAAAGCCCAAGATCCTACTGGGGTATCCATAGCCAGCCAAAGCAGAAACAGGTAATAAAAAGGTGCTAAGGTAAAGCCGATCAAAAACTTCCAAGTAGAGGAGAAAACAGGATCTTGCACACTTGGTCTTTTCAATAGCCAAAGCCAATAAAGTGGGAAATGAAAAATCTTCATCAGTTTATTCTTCAGCCCTGACGGTTCGGATACAGGGTTTGGGACTTCTCCGGTTTCCAAGAACAATTTGACATCGGCTCTGCTGGTCAGATCTACATCATTTTCTATGAGTCTTGCCAAATCTTGCTCATAAGTCTCTTCAGGGATTTCCACCACCAGATTTTTCACGGCTTTTTCTACAGATTTGGTCAGGAGTCCGGATTTAGAGGGAGGCATATCTACCGGAATGACCTCACCAAAAGTCAGTCTGGCTTTACTCCCGGATCTTTTGTGGGCAGAGAAATCCAATGCCACAGGCAGGATTACAGGTGTTGTTTCAGGGTATTTTTCCTTTAGTCCAAAAGCCATTCTTGTGAACCCCTTACTTAATGGGCGAAGGTTGCGAATAAGGCTATGGCTGCCTTCTGCAAAAATAATGACTGTACCATTTTTGCGAAGCACCTCGTAGGTTTGGTCGAACGTCCCCTGGTTTTGCTGGATGGTAGAAAAACCATCACGCACCCTATAAACCGGTAGCATTCGGATGAAATTCAGCATTTTGGCTACAATCGATTTTTTGAATACTGATGCCCTGGTAAGAAAGTAGGGATTCAGCGTGGTGTGAGTGGCCAGAAGGAGAGGGTCAATTAGGGCGTTTTGATGGTTGGCGACTAAAATAACTGGAACATTTTTGGGGATGTTTTCCTTGCCATCCACGACTATAGTCTTAAAATATCCCTTCAGTGCTACTTTTACGAGCAGTCGAAGGATAAAATTTATGAGGTATTTCATTTATTAAAGCAGCATTTTCACAATGCGGGTTTGTTCAGGTTTTTGATTTCCAAAGACTTGCGATGCACATGCCTGAGATTAGGTGCCAGATTCCCCACCAGGCCGTAATTATAGCCATTCCTCCAAGGCCATCAAAGTACGTAAAAATCAAAACCAGCCCCAAACCTGAATTTTGGATACCGGTCTCTATAGTCATGGTTTTTACATCTTCAAGGGGCAGTTTGAATACTTTTCCTGTGAAAAATCCTGCTCCTAACGCCACGAAATTATGTGCCAATACCCAAAGGAAAATCAGGGAAATGTATTTTGTGAACAGATCAAAGTTCCCTGCAAATGCGATCACTACAAAAGCCGCAAAGATCAGTATGCTCAGGGGTTTTAGGATCCTTGAAGCTTTTTCAGCAATTGCGGGAGCGTATTTATGTGTAAGGATTCCAAGGATCAACGGTATGCCCAGTATCAATGCAACTGTACTGAATGCATCAGTGTAGTTAAGGCTTATTTCTTTCAGTAAATTGGAAGTGGGGGCGTAGCTTCCTGCCCAGAGTGCAAAATTCAGCGGGGTGCTTACGATGCATAGAATACTGGAAAATGCGGTTAGGCTTACGGATAGGGCAGTATTTCCTTTAGCCAGGCTTGAGAGGAAATTTGATACATTTCCCCCCGGGCAAGCTGCTACCAAAAACATCCCCAGAGCCACCGAGGGAGGTGGCTTCATGAGCAATACCAGGCACCAGGTGAGAAATGGCAGGAGTACAAACTGTGAAAATACTCCCAAAAAAAAGCCTTTTGGATTTTTTGCCAAGTATTTAAAATCTTCAACTCTCAAATTCAGCGCTACTCCATACATGATCAATGCAAGAGCAAGATTCAGTAGGAGCAGGTCGCTAGGCGAAAAATTTAGCTGGATAGCATCCAGTTCAGAACTTTGATTCATTTAATTATTGATAGAGAGAAAGACAAGACCGGACAACATGGCGATGCCAAAACTAAGTAAGGTGCCTATGAGAATGTATTCTGTGAGTTTCCGTTCCTTGGATTTCCGCAAATCACCAAATCTAAACACGGACTTGGCTGCGATAAGAAAACCTACCGCTTCCCAATGTCCCGTGACGATAAAGCCAAAAACAAACAATCTCTCTAAAATACCGATGTATTTGCCCGCATCCTGCAGAGACTGTCCAGGCTGGGAAGGAATGGCATCTGCCCATTTTTTTAGCACAACAGATAGGATTATTGATGCAGGCTGGGTGAGAAACAGTACTAAAGTGATCAGGGAAAGAATTCTAGTATCCTGAAGTATAGAACTGAAATCTACCGTAACCTGGTTGAAGATTGCCCATATAATCAATAAGCTGGTCAAATGCATCGCTTGGTCGGCAATAAACCAGACTGTCCTTGTTTTTTTATTCTGCCCATAGAGCTTTGCCAGATCGATTAGCAGATGCGCAAACACAACGCTGATCACAATTGGCCATTGATTGATGTCCCATAGCAGCAGCAATGCTAAAACCCCATGGATCAGCACGTGGAGATAAAGCTTGGGAGAGGAGGCTTTACGTTTTTCCTTCTCTTTTACCCAGGAGGTTGGTTGTAGCAGAAAATCACCGATGAGGTGTGCAAGGATCAGTTTTACTAGAATTAGCATTGGAGTAGTTGGCTGAGTTTCTTTCTGAACAATTTCTCCATGGCCATAATATCCTCACCATGTGCGGTTTTATATCGCTTACTTACGGAGTTTTGGTTTATATGGAGAATTTCTCCGATCTGAGTTTGGGTTCGATCAGGATTTGACAGCATTTCGGACATCAATTCTCCGGAAGAGATAGACCAGCTGTCCATTTGTATGCTTGCGAGTTTGAGGTAAAGATTCATTTCATCATTCCATTCCTTCCAGGGGGAGTTGATTGCCAGTGTGATCATTTCACTTTTTAATTGCTCGAATTTTTCACCGGATCGTATAAAAGCGTCTCCGTTGCTTTCAGATATTTTAGCGGAATTATGGGATTTCGTACCTATCCCTATTGCCATCCGCACATCTATAGGTGAACTTCTTTTGCTTTCATCTTCACTGGGAAGGCTTTTGATCAAGGCTTTGATCTGCAGTGCGGCCATGAGGCTTTCTGTGGGATCTGAAACTTCAAGCTGGAAACTATCTCCTCGGAAGATTTCCCATTGTTTTGGCGGTCGTCCCCATTTGAGCAGTAAAGCTTTCAATGGCTGCAGCCAGAGATTCTGGTCTTTCAGTTCTCTGGAATTGATGATGTCTCCTGTAAGTATAGCAAGCATAGTTCAAATATCACCTTTTATGGTGATAAATCAAAATATCACCTTTTATGGTGATAAATTAGATTATCACTGTTTATAGCGATAATTATCTGCTTCCTTCTCAGAGCGTAAAGCAATCGTTTGCACAAATTATTGAGGATAGATATAAATAGTATTGGTTGATAAAAAGAGAATGTTTAGATTAAAAACCAGTTATGAATATTTTGTTGACTTCCTTTTGGAAAGAATAAAAGGAAGTGAACTTGACAGTATCCAAAATCTAAAAGCAATACCCCAAAAACACTAACATTATGAGCAATTCCAGAAGGGATTTTTTACAAAAGACTACAGCTGCCAGTTTAGGCTTGGCAGCTTTGCAATTTCCAATCGAAGCCTTTTCCAGTGTCAAAACCCGGATGAAATTCGGCTTGGTAACTTATCAATGGGGGAGGGACTGGGACTTATCTACACTAATCGCAAATTGTGAAAAGGCTGGAGTACAAGGTGTGGAGCTAAGAACTGAGCATGCTCATGGAGTGGAGACAAGTCTGAGCGCAGCAGAGCGAGCCGAAGTCAAGAAGCGTTTTAAAGACAGTAAAGTGACCTGTCTGGGGTATGGGAGCAATTTTGAATACCACAGCCCGGATCCTGATGTTCTAAGAAAAAACATAGAAGGCACCAAAGAATATATCAAGCTGTGCAAGGATATAGGCGCAACCGGGATCAAAGTAAAACCAAATAACCTCCCAGAGGGAGTGCCCAAGGAGAAAACCATCTCCCAGATCGCGGCCTCTTTTAATGAAGTGGGGAAATTTGCTGCTGACTATGGACAGCTGGTGCGGGTGGAAGTACACGGCCACTTGACTCAGGAGCTCCCGAATATGAAAGCAATTTTTGATCAGGTGACTGAGCCGGCGGTGAAGATATGTTGGAACTGCAACGACGAAGACCTTTTGCCCCCAGGGTTGGAGGAGAATTTCAATTCAGTAAAAAAATGGTTTGGTGATACTGTCCATGTGCGGGAGTTCAATGAAGGTGACTATCCCTATGGAGAACTTTTTACATTGTTCAATGCTATTAATTACGACGGATGGATCTTGATGGAAGCCCGAACGGAACCTGCTGACCGGGTGGCTGCACTAAAAGAGCAACTTGTTTTATTCAACCAATTGACAGGAGCATAATAGGGAAGAGGCTGTTCCAATCGTTGACTTACTGCCATAGCGATACTTTTAACGTATGAAACTACCGTTACTGACATCATTATGCTAATCACATTTTAGAATCTCTAATTAATCAAAATACCAATACTGAACAGATGATAACAAATAAGAAAAAATACTTTAACTATTGTACTGCAATTGCCTTATCAGCAATTAGTCTTGCGTGCACAGCGAGTGATAAAAACACAGAAACTGAACAGGAAGCTGAGAAAATGAAAGAAAGAATAGAGTTAATACATGATGACGCTGCCAAGAAAGTCGATGTCATCATTGATGGAGAGTTTTTCACTTCATATATCTATCCTGATTCACTGGAAAAGCCTGTTCTGTATCCAATCAACACTGCTAATGGCCATGCTATCACCCGTGGCTGGCCGGTTACTCCCCGACCTGGAGAACGTGTGGATCATCCACATCATTTGGGGCTTTGGTTTAATTATGGAGATGTGAATGGCCTGGATTTCTGGAACAATTCGTCCGCGATCACAGATAAAACCAAGTATGGACATATTGTCCACAAGTCTATCAACTCAGTTAAAAGCGGGAATGAAGAAGGGGTATTGGAGGTGAGTATGGATTGGGTGAACAATAAAGGAGAAGTACTTTTGACTGAGAATACCACCTTTATATTCAGCGGAAAAGACGATCTCCGGACAATAGACCGTATCGCTACCCTGACCGCTCCAAATGCTCAGGTGAAGATGACTGATAATAAGGAAGGGATGCTAGGCCTACGGACAGCCAGACAGCTGGAACATCCATCAGATAAGCCTGAGATTTTCACTGATGCTTCTGGAAAAGCGACTGATGTGCCTACTATGAATAATGAAGGTATTACCGGCATGTATCTGAGCAGTGCGGGAATAGAGGGCCATGACGTATGGGGTACTAGGGGAGAGTGGGTGAGTCTCACAGGAAAAATAGAGGATGAGAATATCTCCGTTGCTATTCTTGACTATCCTTCTAATCCTGGCTATCCTACCTATTGGCATGCCAGGGGTTATGGCTTGTTTGCGGCAAATCCATTAGGTCAAAAATCCCTGAGTGACGGAAAGGATGAACTTAATTTCAAGCTTGAGAAAGGCGAATCGGCTACATTCAAGTATAGAATTGTAATCTACTCCAATGGTATGATCAAAGATGGGCAGGTGAGCCGTGATTATGCGCAGTGGGCTAAGTAAAAGAAAGAGGCTGTCTAGACAGCCTCTTTCTTTAAAACTTTACCTTCTTTCTATATCATATAAAATCTACTGACTTTTTATGGCCTTCGCTTCCTCCACCAGCAGCTCATTGCCATCTGCCAGTCCTGCAGCAATAAAGTTTTCTATATCCGAATTTAATTCTTGACCCTTGTTCAGTAAAACACCTAGCGCAATCATTACTCCGATTCTCGTACCCACTTTCTTGGCCGCTGTATTGAATAATGGCTCCAATTCTTCATAGGTAACCTCTTCCGCCAGTTTCGCTATATCAGCTCTAGCTGCCGCAAGCTTGTCACCCGATAGATTGGTGTATTTCTTTGCGATTTTCTGAATCTCATTTATCGCAAGTCGCTGTCCTTGACCCTGACCACCCCCTTGGTTTTGCTGTTTTGCTGGTTGATTAGGTTGGGAAGAAGCAGGCTGCTGCTTAGCCCAGGAATCCCGCAATCCGACTGTTTTGTTGAATACAAGTTTATCTTCGGAGGAGTCTTTATCCAATGTAAAGTAGCCCAATCGCTGAAACTGAAACTTATCATCCAGACTTGCTTCTTGCAGGTAAGGCTCCAGATAGGCTTCTTCGATTATTTTCAGTGATTCAGGATTGATGAATTCCATAAAATTCTTGTCCTCATGACTGTCAGGTGCCTCATCCAGAAACAGCCGGTCATACTCCCGTACTTCCGCATTGATGGCATGCTGGATTGAAACCCAATGGATCGTTCCTTTTACCTTTCTGGTACTGGCTTCTGTGCCACTTCCAGATTTTGAATCCAAGTCAGCAGTACAATGTATCTCAGTAATATTACCTTCAGCATCCTTTACCACAGATTCTCCTTTGATGATGTAGGCACTTTTTAGACGAACTTCATTTCCCAGTGTCAAGCGGAAGAATTTGCTTCCAGCTTCTTCTTTGAAATCCTCTCTTTCTATATATAATTCCCCGCTGAACGGCAAATCATGTGTTCCCGAATTAGGATCTTCCGGATTGTTTTCAGCCTTCAAAATCTCAGTTTTCCCAGCTGGATAGTTTGTGATCACCAATTTTACCGGATCCAGCACAGCCATTACTCTAGTGGCAGTCTTATTTAGATCCTCTCTGATGCAGTATTCGAGCAAAGAAACATCAGTGACAGAATCCCGCTTGGAGATGCCGGAAAGATCGGAGAATTTGCGGATGGATTCTGGGGTATAGCCTCTTCTTCTCAAGCCTGAGATTGTAGGCATTCTTGGGTCATCCCAGCCCGACACTGTTTTGGATTGCACCAATTCCAGCAGCTTGCGCTTGCTCATGACAGTGTAGGATAGGTTTCTGCGTGCAAATTCCCTTTGCTTAGGCCTTAACTTGGCAGGATCATAAATCTGGTCCAAAAACCAATCGTAGAGTTCCCTGTGCATTTTGAACTCCAACGTACACAGTGAATGCGAGACCTGCTCAATGTAATCCGACTCCCCATGAGCCCAGTCATACATAGGGTAGATGCACCACTCAGTTCCGGTGCGGTGATGTGCTTTTCTTACAATCCTATACAACAATGGATCGCGCATCAGCATATTTGGCGAAGCCATATCGATTTTGGCACGGAGTACATAGCTTCCCTGCTCAAATTCCCCTGCTTTCATCCGCTCAAATAAATCCAAATTTTCTTCTACAGGACGGTCTCTAAAGGGGCTGGCCACTCCGGGAGTGGTAGGAGTGCCCTTTTGCTCGGCCATAGCTGCGGCTGACTGTTCATCTACATAGGCTTTGTCTTCTTTGATCAGTTGTACAGCCCAGTCATACATCTGCTGGAAATAGTCAGAAGAATAGCATTCCTGCGCCCATTGAAAGCCCAGCCATTGTATATCATGTTTGATGGCATCTACATATTCCTGTTCTTCCTTGCTGGGATTGGTGTCATCAAAGCGAAGATTTACAGGAGCGTTGTGCTGCTCTCCGAGCCCAAAATTCAGGCAAATGGAAGCAGCATGCCCGATGTGTAAATACCCGTTTGGTTCTGGAGGAAAACGAAACCTTAGCTTCTTCGGGTCAAAGCCCGCAGCTAAGTCATCTGCTATGATTTGTTCTATAAAATTGAGGGAAGCGTATTCTTCAGTCATAGTTCAAAATTGAAAGTCAAAAATAAGGCAAATGCATGTAATTGCAACTTGAATAGCGTTGCAATGTGGGAAAGTTGAAAAGTAGGAGAGTTGGAAGGTTTAAAATTCCCAAATTCTCCCTTCGTACTTCCCCAAGGCACAGCCTTTGGTTCTTTCCTCCAAAAAACTCCACCCATGCCCATCCTAGGTAAGCTCGTGAAAGCGGGAATAGATATCACTGCCATACTCCAATCAGAGGAAGAAGAACCTTGGGTTGCTCAGGAAAACCAACTTAGGGAACTTCTGTCCCAAGCCAAAAATACAGTCTTCGGCAAATATCACGGCTTTGAAGAAATCCTGAAATCAGATGATCTGATAGCTACCTATAGAAAGGAGGTTCCGATCTTCAGTTATGAGCAGATGCATGCCCAGTGGTGGTCTAGACAGGAACGTTTTGCAGATATTACTTGGCCTGGCAAACCTCATTTCTTTGCCAGAAGCAGCGGAACTACCGGAAAAAACAGCAAAAGAATTCCTATTACAAAGGAGTTTTTGACAACCATGAAATCTGTGGGCACCTCCATGATCAATTCCCTCCATGATTTTGATTTTCCTGATACACTTTTCGAATCTGAGGTGTTGATGCTTAGCAGTTCTGCCAGTCTGGAGAAAAATATCCTAGGATTTGAAGAGGGAGAAATCTCGGGGATCAATGTGAGTAATTTCCCCGATTGGTACGACATTTTCTACAGGCCGGGCAAAGCCATCGCATCCATCGGGGATTGGGACGAGCGGGTAAACGCCATCGCTGAGCATGCGCCCGATTGGAATATAGGAGCCATTGCAGGGATACCTTCTTGGGTGTTGCTGATGTTGAAAAGGATAATGGAACGCCATCAACTGAAGACAATTCACGACCTATGGCCCAATTTTCAGGTGTATGCTTCCGGCGGAGTAGCATTTGAAACTTATCGGGAGGATTTTGAAGCGATTTGCAGAACGCCTATTACTGTATTAGATACCTACCTAGCTTCCGAGGGCTTTATTGCCTATACATGCCAGCCAGGTACGATGGCCATGAAACTGGCGCTTCATCATGGCTATTTTTTCGAATTTGTGCCTTTCGATGAGCGGGGAATAGACGAATCAGGAGAACTGCGTGACGAGCCAGTAGTTCTGGGAATAGATGAGGTGGAAATAGGGCAAGAGTATGTGCTAATACTTAGCTCATGTGCAGGTTCCTGGCGCTATGCCATAGGGGATGTGATCCGCTTTGAGTCTATGGATCCTCCTCAAATCAAAATTACAGGTAGGACTAAGTTTTTTCTGAATGTAGTGGGTTCACAATTGTCAGAAGAAAAAATGGACAATGCCATACTGGAACTCGCTGAAAAAGAGGGTAAAACAATCAATGAATATATGGTGGCGGCCATGAAAAATGAAGCAGGGGAATATATCCATCAATGGGTATTGGTGTCTGATCTTGAGCCAGCAGCTTTGGCGGAAAAACTGGATGAACTACTGAAAGAAGCAAATAAAAACTATGCTGTGGCCCGTTCCAAAGCATTAAAGGGAATTGATGTTAAAGTGATCTCCAAAGATCTATACACGGATTTTTTAGCATACACAAACAAAAAAGGTGGACAGACAAAAACGCCTAAGGTCATGAAAGAAGGGAAAATGACTGTGCTTCTTGATTTTATAAATCAATCTTAGGAATAACAGGCACACGATCATCAGGACAAAGCTCCGCACCACTAATCGTCATGTAATATTTCTCCAGCTGAGCCTGATAAGTGGATGAAATAAATTCACTTTCCATCAAGTACTTTTTGGTGGCAATAACATCCTCCCGGAAACCATGCCTTATCGCAATGCTGTCAGCTTCATGCTCCCGCTCCCGCTTATAATGATCTGATAGGGAATAGCGGATTCCATAAGCAACCATCCCAGCGTTAGAATGGTTTTCATAGTCCACAATATGGCCGAGTTCATGGGCAAACCAACCTTTTAAGACATTTTTAGGTAAACCGGCTAGCGTGAGATCGTCTGAATCAAGGACTTTTAGCCCCACATTCAGTCTGTATTGTCGTTTATTACTAAATATATCACCAAGATTTATCACAGGTCTGGCTTCCATGGTAGATGCATCCAGCTGCATTTGGATCACTTCGAAATCATAGGAGTGAAGTGAAGGATAATCCTGCCATACTTCCAGAAAAGCATCTTTGATTTTTTGATCCATCCCTACGGAGAATGCGGGACTGCCTGAAGCATGCGTTTGTGAATGATTCATTGAATATGAAAATAGCCCTAAAACTATAAGGATAATCGTCCCTAGGAGAATTTTGTATTTTAGTTGCATCGGCATAAGAAAGGCAAAGAATGTTCCAAGGAGGGAATCTGTCAAAATGCGGTACACAATCCTTATTCTCCTTCACAAGATTTGCTATTATTTATGATATTTTAAAAAAATAGTGACCCAAGCTGTATCTTTTCGAAAAACCCGCATTGTATAAGTGTGCCAAATAATGAGTTACTTTTTATGGAAAGTGAAATTGCCGTGAATGAAAAAGACCTGATTCAGCAAGCTAAATCGGATCCAACTCATTTTCGTCAGCTTTATAACCTACATTTTGAAGAGATTTTCCGGTTTGTCATCAGGCGGGTAGGGGACATCGAGACTGCTAAGGACATCACCCAACAGGTTTTTCTTAAGGCGCTACTAAGCTTGGACAAATACATATATAGAAATGTGCCGTTTTCATCCTATTTATACCGTATCGCAGCCAATGAGTGCAATCAATTTTTTAGAGACACGAGTAAGGTGCGGTATGTTTCCATGGATTCTGATATTCAATCTACGCTGATTAGCGAAATATCACCTGAAGACACCTCCTCTGAATCTGAGCTGCCAGATTTGAGCAAAGCGATGGAATCGCTTTCTGTGAAGGAGCTTTTAGCCATAGAACTGAGATATTTTGAGAAGAAGAGCTTTAAAGAAATAGCATTTATCCTCAAAATTTCTGAGAATCTGGCCAAAGTAAGAACCTATAGAATACTTAAGAAATTAAAAACAGCATTGGGGAAGAGCCATGAAAAATAAGATTAAAATTATTGATGATGTGTATCTCTCACCGATGGAGATTGAAAAGCTGAAGGATTTTGAATCTGTCCTCAAGAAGTACAATACGGTGACTGTTCAGCGGAGATATTGGAGGAATTCAGTTATTTGGCTTTCAGTTGCCTTGGTATCTTTTAGTATAATAGGAATACTGATTTTCAATACTGTATATCAAGATAGTGATGTTGATAGTTTATCATCTGAATCAGTCAGTTACACTGCAGGTGGCTTTTTGAATGAGGATGAACTAGTCACAAGTAAAGATGAGAGTTCTACTTTAAGCCAAAAAAGCACCACTTCTGATTTTTTACCAGCACAAAATAAGGAACTGGAAAATCCTTTGAGTAGAACTGGGAGCGATCAGATTGAATCAAAGTCAGATCCATCTGTTTCCCTCAGGCCTTATCACCAGGCCATCAACCTTCCAAAGAGATTCCTTCCGGATATTGATGTGCCCATAGAATTTTCTTTGCTTTTACCAGAAGAAAAAACACTAGAATCAAACATCACCTTTGAAGACGCCCATCCTATCGATGGGTTTGAGAATTTATACGCTTGGTTTGCCTCCAATATCACTTATCCGGAAGAACATAGAAAAGACAAAATAGAAGGTTCAGTGAAAGTTTCTTTCCTGGTGGACAAAGACAGTTCGATAAGTGCAGTCAAAGTAACTCAATCACTGGGAGTAGCCTTTGACCGGGAAGCTGTTAGGCTGATTGAGCATATGCCCAAATGGGTGCCTGCAACACGGGGTGGGATTCCTATTTCAAGAACACTTGTTTTTCCTATTAGTTTCAAAGTAGAGAGTCGGTGAAGCAATTTATACTCACACTTGCCTTACTTTTCATAATAGTCCCCAATAGTTCTTCGCAGGCTTATTTTGGGGGATTTTCCTGTGGTAATCATCAAGAGCTGAGCAAAAATGAAAGACTGGCGCACGCAAGGGAATACAAAGAATGGAATTCAAGGCAAAATAATAGGATAAGCAGTGACGAAGTAGAGGTATGGACTGTTCCTATTGTTTTTCATGTGGTTAGTTCGGACTTACCATCACTGGCAATTTTTGAGAATGCTGTGAGTGAACTTAACGATGCATTTGCAAATAGGGGAAGTTTCAGTACTCCACAGGGCGCTGATACCGGAATCCAATTCTGCCTGGTAAATACGGCTCCTGATGGGGGAGCCACTACCGGGGTTAATCACATTCCAAGTGAATATCAAAATACGGATAAAGATCTAGACCATAGAGGCCTAATGAATCATTCCGTCAAGTGGGATGTATCCAGGTACTTAAATGTCTGGTTGGTAAGGCATGTGACTGGCGAGGCGGTAGCCTATTATGAAGGGAGAAATTGGTGGAGACGAATAGGGGTTGGGGGATACTCTTCTCCGGACGGAGTGGTGGTCACCTCCCTGGGAGCTGAAATGTTAGCCCATGAAATCGGTCATTACTTTGGACTGTTGCATACTTGGGAAGGAATGGATTGTAAAAATGACGATTGTTTGGTAGATGGGGATATGGTTTGTGATACTCCTCCGGACAAAAGTGTATCCGTTCCCTGTGGTGACAATTCCTGCGATACGGATGTTTTGTCGAATTTCAGTAATGGAAATTTCTTTACTGATGTGCCTGACATGAGTACTAATTTCATGGATTACACACCCTGTCCGCAGGATTTTACCTGGGGACAGGCAGAGCGTATGCGCTTCACTCTTGAAAATTATTACCCATCGCTGTTTTCTAGAGGGTTATCACATCCCTTATGTGAACCACCTTGTGATGATGATGCATCCGTACAATTTTACATGGATCGCCCATATCCAAAACCGGGAGAAACTGTGTTTTTCAACAGTCAACTTTCAGGAAATATCCCAAACCCAACATACAAATGGTTTGTAAGCCCCTTAAGTGGGGACTGGTCTAGGTCAGATAACCCTGCAAATCAAGTTTCCGGATCTCCTGATTTGAGTTATTCTTTTGCCAATGAAGGCTTGTATAGAGTTACCCTGCAGGTATTCGCTGCGAGCGATCCAACTTGTTTTGTCTCTTTTTCGAGGAATGTACATGTTACTTGTGGTGTGGATTCCAGATTTTATCCTGACAAACGTATCATCGCTTCCAAGCAACCACATGCGCTTTTTACTGATTCCGTAAAATTCACCAACCGTTCCTATAATGGGA
>CBFGUY010000101.1:0-14734 GCA_965651895.1 uncultured Algoriphagus sp.
GTGCTACTTCAGGAAATTGTTCTTTCAGGTTTTTCCACATCCGTACGCTGGAGCTTCCTGTAAATACTACAGCACCAGGCTTCCATCCGTCAGCATCGATTTCCATGGCTCTATTGGAGACTTCTTCTTGAAAAGGTTTTTCCTGTGAATAAGCAAAATGAGCAATGCATAAGGAAAGTAAAAGAAGAATTGCTTTAAGTGATGTTTTCATGTTTTTGATTGTTAAGGGTTATCCTGAGTAATGGGGACAGGTTATAAAATCTCGCTTGATATATCTTCTGCTATCTGAGTGTTTCCTTAGGCATGGCATTTGATTCGGAAGGCGTTAGTGATAATTAGTTAGATCTCTTCTTTGATAGGCAGGTTAGATTGCTAAATAAAGATAGTGATTGGGGATCAAATGCACAGCCTACTAAGTATTTCACTCTTCTCTTAACATCAGTATTGCACAGAACCGTTCAGGTACTGAACATTTCCGTACATACCGTACAAGTAAAGGTTTGTGTTCGAAGGTACTATGTTATACTTTTCATCACAGTCTTCTTTGGAAATAGCCGCATAGAGGCTGTTTTGATAAAATCTTATCACAGGAAATAGGGTAGGTGGGGACTCCCCGTATTTTTTGGAGAAGTTTTGGCGTTATCATAATACTCAGGTCAATCCGATTTCTCCTTATGGCACGTCTTACTCGTTTTTTCTGGTTTTGTAGTGGAGCCAATTTTTCCCTGCTCAAAAGATCTCCTACAGAATCAAATAAATATATAGGTATTGGTGCGACGGTATTTTTTACAGGAGTTTTGGCAGCTTTGGCAGCAGGTTATGCTTTGTTCACCGTTTTTGAGTCTATCTGGCCAGCAATCTTTTTTGGACTGCTCTGGGGGTTGATGATTTTTAATTTGGATCGGTTTATCGTGTCCAGTATGAGGAAAAAAGAAAATGCATGGGGAGAATGGAAACTGGCTGTTCCCAGATTGGTGTTGGCTGTATTGCTTGCGTTAGTCATCTCAAAACCCCTGGAATTAAAAATGTTTGAAAGGGAGATAAACAGGAAAATCGATGAGAAGAAGACTGAATTTATCTCAGAATCCAAACTGAACCTAGCAAAAGGTTTTCCCGAAATCCAAGAACTGGAGTCAAAGATAGATACTTTAAAAGCTGAGGTAGCAAGCTTCGAGATGTTTCGTGATCAGCTTCAGAAGGAATATGATGCTGAGCGATTCGGTGAAAAGACTTCCAGAACAAGTGGAATTGTAGGATTGGGTACAAATGCCAAAAAGAAAGAACAGCAGCTCGATGCTGCTCAGGCTACGTTGGATGGGCTGAGGCTGAGAAATCAGGTGAGGATCGATACCCTAGAAGCTCAAATCCGGAGTTTTGTGGCATTGCGACAGGCTGAGTTTGAGAAGCAGCAGCCCGGGATTGAAGGCTTTGACGGGCTTGCAGCCAGGATGGAAGCACTTGATACGCTTACCAAAGAAAGCTCAGCAATGGCCATGGCCAATGTTTTTATCATGCTACTTTTTATAGCAATAGAGACTGCTCCGATTTTCGTAAAGCTGATATCACCACGTGGGCCTTACGATGAGTATTTGGAACTTCATGAGGATAAGGTAAAGCTGTTCAAAGGGGAAAAATGGACTTTTGCCAAAGGGGAATCCGAAGCCAGGGTGGGGTACTTCCAAGACACGCATTTTTACGCAACAGACCTTCAAAAAGAGAAAACCAACCGGAAAAATAAAGCTCAGACAGAGGCAGAAATAGCCAGGGTTGAATCAGATTTTAAGGTTTAGCTCTTTATTAGTAAACCTGTTTATTTTAAGGTGAAGTTGCTATTGTTTGATTTTTAGCGCCTTGCGAAAATAAAGTATCTTATGAGGCAGATGTTACGTATAAAAAATAATATATTTACGTATTAAAAATGCAATGTTGTGGATGCTAAAGTCA
The DNA here is from genome assembly GCA_965651895.1 of uncultured Algoriphagus sp. Lineage (GTDB taxonomy): Bacteria > Bacteroidota > Bacteroidia > Cytophagales > Cyclobacteriaceae > Algoriphagus. Next base: position 1,945 of record CBFGUY010000101.1, read on the forward strand.
CCTTGTCATTCGACAAGAATGTAATCGATCGGGCAAAGTCATTTGCGGAAGAGAATAACATCAGTCTTTCTAGATTGACAGAATACCTCTATACCCAGATTACTTCCAAAAACTATAAGTCTCTAGAGGATTTACCGGTTTCCGACTGGGTGGATTTTGTGGCAGAAGGGCGTGTAGAGTACCGCAAACCCCCTAACAGAAAGGCTTTGAAGGATAAATTCTTCTCATCTAAGAAATGAAGATTTTTCTTGATGCTAATGTACTTGTCTCGGTACTGAACAAAGAATATCCTTTATTTCCTATTTCTTCACGAGTACTCAGTTTGGCGGATAGTAGAAGGGTTCAGCTCTATACCTCCCCCATATGTCTGGCGATTGCGTTCTATTTTTCTGAAAAGAAATCCGGATCTGATATGGCAAAGCTGAAGATCGAAATGTTATCCAGGAAAATTCTGATGACTGCAGTTGATCAGGAGGCTGTCAATGAGACCCTTTCCAACCGACAAGTACAGGATTTTGAAGATGGATTGGAATATTATTCCGCTATGGGGAGCGGTTGTGACGTGGTCGTCACTGAAGATCCTGATGGATTTTATTACTCACAAATTCCTGTCATAGGATGTGAGAACTTTTTGGAAGAGTATATATTTTAATAGGATTATCCGTAATGATGCCAGTAGCCATATTTTCTTTGCTTTACTAGAAGGAAGACAGGAGACCGAACTGGCCTCAATGCTAGTGTTAACCAAATCCTATAATGCTTTAGTCTCTTTACTGGTAGAACAGCGGATATAAATATATTCTAATTTCGGGTAACATTAAACCTAAATTGTTTGAGCTTTTTTGATTACAATATCCAGCTGATCCATGGTGCGACTGACGGATTTCCATTCTGCAAAACCAACCATTTTTACAATGAATAATAAGAATTTCCCTGGGTTGATTAGCTTGTGTGCCAGCTTGGCGATGTTATCATCTCGTTCTAAAATGGAAGCATATCTGTCTTCGCAACTGTAATATTCACCAGCATATTTCCATGCCCCATCCCTTGCCAGCTGGATAGAGAAATTGAGCAGCATTTCATCCCGGCCTTTTGCCAAAGGAATCAACCAGCCAAAAATCGGGGATACTGTAGAGATGTTTGATTTTACGCCATCGACCAATTCGGCAAGTACCGCATTTATTTTATTGAAATCGTTTTGAATTCCGGCTATCGGTTCTGTTCCCACGGTGTCTGCAGCAGATATCCCCAAATCCAGATTTATATGCGCATTTATCCCGAGAAATAGATGCTGAAGCACTAGGTGTTTACTTGCTTTACTAGCTTCAAAAGCCAAAAACCAGCTTTCTGTAGTTTTTTTGCCTTTTTTCCATCCTTCATATGCATCGATAAATCTGCCAGCAAAAAGGACATCGAGTTTTTCCATTCTGGGATTATCCTCAAATTCCCCGGCTAGAATACCATTCCGGATCCTGCGCGTGACTTGGCGGTACAAAATGGCAAAGTAGCCTATTCGTGACTGAGTGCTTCTGCATTCATGCACGATCTGGTCCATGCGGGATAAAACTTCATCTATTGTTTTCATATGGTTATGTTGTGAAAAAGTTTTGGAGTAGATCGCCTACATAGTAAGCTACGAGTGCTGCCAATAGTCCCAGACTGACTGTTTCTGCGATGCTTTTGGTGGCGGAGGTCTGATTGACAAGCGATTTGAGGGCTCCGATCACCACAAATGCAAGTGCAGTCAGTATGCTAGTCCATAGAAAAATGTTACTATCGGAAGGATAGAAATATGTCCAGAGGTACACGAGTAATGGAATAAAACCAACTGTTATAAAGGATACTAATGTGGCAAGTCCTATTTTAAAAGGACTTTTGGTTTCCATCATCAGGTGGAGTTCATCTTTCATCATTTCAGCCACCCAAAGATCCTTATTGGATGTAATCTGATTTACAACTTTTTCCAATAAATCACCCTGAAACCCTTTGGCTTTATAGATTTCTGTTATCTCTTCCCGCTCTAATTCAGGGGTGTTTTCTACTTCCCAGTATTCGAGGGATTCATGATTCTTGTATTTTTCCTTGTCACTTTTCGCAGACAAATAGGCTCCAACAGACATGGAGAATCCATCAGCTAGTAAATTGGCGAATCCTAGAATAATGATAATGCCTGTATTCAAGTCAGCTCCAAATCCTCCAGCTACCACTGCAAAGGTGGTCACTGCCCCGTCGATTCCTCCGTACACAAACTCCCGAAGGTAGACCTGGAGATTTTGGAAGTAGCTATTCTGTTTGTGGATTAGAGCTTCGTTCATTACTTGAGGTTTAGAAGGAAAAATCTTTTAACATTCTCACCCATCACTGCCTGTATTTCCGCTTCTGTAAAGTCTGCATTGAGCATTTCTTCTACCAGTAAAGGAAGCCCGGTGATATCAAAAGGAACCGCCACAGAGCCGTCATAATCCGAGCCGAGGGCTACATAATCGATGCCAACCAGATCACGCACATGCTTAATGGAAGCGACAATATTCGGTAATTCTGGTAAGCCTACAGCTTCATCAAAAAAGGCAATGCCTATTATCCCTCCTTTTTCTGCTATTTTAACAATTTGCTCATCACTCAGATTTCTCTGAGAATCCAATACCGCACGCACCCCCGTGTGGGAGACCATCACAGGTTTGGTGGTCATGTGTAAAACATCATTAACGATAGCAGGAGAACAATGCGCGAGATCCACGAAAATCCCTAGTTCATCCATTTTTTGCACGACTTCCTTGCCAAAATCGGTTAAACCTGCCTGACTTTCGCCATGGGCAGATCCTCCAAGTTCATTGTCAAAGAAATGCGTCAGCCCTATCATTCTTACACCTGCCTGATATAGACGTGGCAGGTTTTCGATATCCCCTTCCAACGCATGGGCTCCTTCTACTCCCAGCATACCGCCAATGACCGATTTATCTTTCTTTCTTGCTGCGATAAGCCTGGATAAATCTGATTTGTTCTTGACCAGAATAGCCATGTCGCCCTGTTTCTCTATGAAATCTTCCAATTGTCTGGCTTGGGAAAGCGTGCGATTGATCAGGCTAAACCAGTTGGATGGAGATTCACCTTTGGCAATGGTGAGCGGGGTAATGTTGTCAAAAGCATCAGTTGTATTGCTTTGCATGTTTTGCCCTGCCGGTGATTTGGATACTATTGTGAACATTTCCAAGCCCACATTCGCTTCCCGCATTCTTGGAAAGTCAACATGTCCACGAGATCCTTTTTTTGTCAAGTTTCTTCCCCAAAGCAATGCATCACAGTGAAGATCTGCTATGAAATCCAATCGGTCATAAATGGCTTGGGCTTCTGTAGATACAGTATAGGGGGGAGGTGATTTGACGGGGTTTCGTTGGGATTCTATATAAGGAGGGACAATTAGTGTGGCAGCAAGATAAAGCAGCGCTACAATTCCCAAAACAATGGTTATTTTCTTCATAGCAAGTGATTACACTTTTGAAGATAATGAAAAATACAACGGAATCGTAATGGGTACTTTCTTAGTCCTCTCTGGCGTAGTCCTCTCTGAGTTTTTCTTCTCCCGTCGTTATTGGACTTAGGTTTTCCAGCTCTTCGGAGGTGAAAAGTTTGGATCGGATCATAAATCTGATTCCCATTGGAATCTCTATGGAAAAGCTGCTTCCTCTTCCCTGTACGACATCCAAGGTGAGTTGTGTATGCTTCCAGTACTCAAATTGATCTGCGCTGATAAAAAAATCGCAGCCATAAACTTCACCTAGCCATATGTCCTGAGCCCCAACTTTAAAATCTCCTTTTTTAAAACACATAGGGGAGGAGCCGTCACAGCATCCGCCGCTTTGATGGAACATCAGTTCGGGATTGAAACGCTTTCGGAGTGTGTCTATTACTTCTTTTGCTGTATCCGTGACAAGGACTCTTTTGATTGATTCCATAGTTAAGTTGGTTTGGTGAAACTAAAGAAAGGCAGAAGAGAATTCTCCTGCCTTTACCGGTTTTAGAAATTGACAATTTAAAAGAATCCTAGTTTCTCCTTGTTGTAGGAAATGAGCATATTTTTGGTTTGTCTGTAATGGTCGAGCATCATAAGGTGATTTTCTCTTCCGAAGCCCGATTTCTTGTAACCGCCAAATGGAGCATGTGCAGGATAAGCATGATAGCAGTTTACCCACACCCTTCCGGCTTGGATAGCACGGGGAACTTGATAGAGCTCATGGGCGTCTCTTGACCACAATCCTGCCCCAAGACCATACATCGTGTCATTGGCGATCGCTATGGCTTCCTCAGTGGTCTTGAATGTGGTTACGCAGGTGACAGGGCCGAAGATTTCTTCTTGGAAGATGCGCATTTTATTATTGCCTTTGAAAATCGTCGGTTTGATGTAATATCCGGTTTCCAGACCGGAATTCAGGCCTGCGCTCTCCCCTCCACAAAGCGTCACTGCGCCTTCCTGCTTTCCAATATCCAGGTAAGAAAGAATTTTCTGGTATTGATCGTTGGAAGCTTGAGCTCCCATCATGGTGTCTTCAGCCAGTGGATGTCCCATTTTGATGGCTTTGGTTCTTTCTATGACGCGCTCCATGAATACATCGTAGATATCTTCATGAACTAGGATTCTGGATGGGCAGGTGCAGACTTCTCCTTGGTTCAGTGCAAACATCACTGCACCTTCTATAGCTTTGTCAAAGAATTCATCGTTTGCATCTGCCACTGATTTCATAAAAATGTTTGGTGATTTTCCGCCAAGTTCCATGGTGACGGGAATTAGGTTTTCGGATGCATACTGCATGATAAGGCGTCCTGTGGTGGTTTCCCCTGTAAAAGAAACCTTGGAGACTCTATTGGATGAGGCGAGCGGTTTGCCTGCTTCCACCCCAAAGCCTGTGACTACATTGAGTACTCCCGGAGGAACGATATCGCCAATGAGTTCCATGAGCACCATTATGCTGGCAGGAGTCTGCTCAGCAGGTTTTACCACTGTACAGCATCCCGCCGCCAGAGCAGGGGCAATTTTCCATGTAGCCATGAGCAGGGGGAAATTCCAAGGGATAATCTGTCCGACGACTCCAAGAGGTTCGTGCAAAGCAATACTTACGGTGTGCTCATCATGTTCAGATATAGTGCTCTCATCGGCTCTGATGACTCCTGCAAAGTATCTGAAATGATCTATGCAGAGCGGGAGATCGGCAGCTCTTGTTTCCCGAAGTGCTTTGCCGTTGTCAACTGTTTCCAGTCTGGCGAGCAGTTCAAGATTTTCCTCCATGATGTCAGCGATTTTGTTCAGTACCCGACTTCTTTCCGCAGCAGAGGTTTTGGACCAGGTCTTGAAAGCAACATGAGCAGCATCGATTGCTTTTTCTATGTCTTCCTTATTTCCTCGGGCTGCCTTTGTGAAAGGTTTTCCATCGATTGGGGAAATATTGTCAAAGTATTCTCCTGAACTTGGGGCTACCCATTTTCCGCCAATAAAATGATCGTATTTGTCCTTTACAGAAGGACGGTCTACAGGTTTGGATTGGGATAATGTTAATGTTGTCATATCACACGGTTATTTTGGTTATGATCAAATTTCCAAATTTCCCGTTATTAAAAATTACACTGGAACAACATCCCATCCACCTGAGTTGATTAATTGGATAGTGCTTGCTTAGGGTTAAATGATTTAGGAGACTCTATCCGATTTCAGAAAGCAATTAATTATTAGTATTTTAAAGGCATGACCCAAAATGATTTTATTGCCGGTGTTCCTTGGAGGAATGCCAGGGACTTGAAAACGCTGGTAGAGAACAGAACTACTTACACATTGGATAACTGTGAGTTGAATATCTTCGAGACTCATCAGCAGGCCGATGATGTCAATTTGGTCTTTGGAGATCTGGTGCTGACTACTATGCTAAAAGGCAAGAAGGTAATGCACCTGTTTGATCGGCCGGGCTTTGAGTATTTGCCGGGTGAATCGGTGATTGTTCCGCCCAATGAAGTGATGAAAATTGATTTTCCTGAAGCTCGCATCAACAATCCCACGCAATGCATAGCCCTTTCGATATCAAAAGAGATGATTGAAGCCACTTTTAACTTATTGAATGAGAAGTTCCCTGATAAAATGATTAGAAAAGACTGGGGCTTGGATCTCAATTATTTTCATTTAATCAATACTCATGATCTCTCCGAAATCATCAACCGCTTTATTAGAATAGGAGTGAAGGACGGTTCTAGAGAAAAAGACCTAATCGCTTCGTTAGCACTCAAGGAACTTCTGATTAGGCTGACCCAGACTCAGGCTCGGGATATGATGGAGAAGTCCTATAAAGAATTGGCTGCGGGAAACAGAATGGCACATGTCGTTGATTATATTAAAAAGAATATTCGGGAATTAATTTCTCTGGAGGAGTTGGCTTCCCAGGCATGTATGAGCAAAGCTCATTTTATTCGCACGTTTAAGTTGGATATGGGACTGACTCCGATGGGATTTGTACTTCATGAACGATTGAAGCTTTCAAAACAGTACTTGACTTTAGGTGGATTTCAGATTCAGGAAGTTTGCTATATGTCGGGATTTCGCAATATCACGTATTTTATCCGTGCTTTTAAGGAGGAATTTGGCATGACTCCAAAAGTATTTCAGTCCAATAAAACTTAGTTATTGTGAAAATTTGCATAAAATAATTGTTTGTTTTTGGGCACTTTAAAACATTTTCACTATGTTTAACAAAATATATAGATCAAAAAAACAAATACACAGCAAGGATTACAAAAGTATATTTGGTTTTAGATGATTGACAATAGACCCACTCTTGGGGGCTTTTTAAAAAAAAGCCCCCTTTTTTTGTGCTTGTATGTTTTTAACATATTGTTAATATTCAAAAAAGTGGTTTAAAAAATCTTTGATTTAGATCAAATTTTTGTTGATTGCCGGAAAAGCGGTTTAATTCTACAAAGGGAATACTGCTAAAGGATGGAAATGGAAAATTTGGTATTCTTTTAAAAGTCTTCTTGAAAATTGGGAAAAGGATGGTTTGCTGAATTAAAATACTGGCGTTGGTTTTTGCCCAAAAGGGCAATAGCAGGCTTGCTTTTGAGAAGAGGATAATGTTAAATGCCTCATTTGCTTTCTGTAAAACAACTGAAGTTCTTGGAAGAGAAGGGGGTAGGTTGGTTTTCAGGGGTTTGCCAGTTGGGACAAAAGGAGGTTTCTTCTATTGTCAAAATTGAACTGGGCCACAATCCTTTCTCTACTTTTCTTCTTCACCTCGCTTTGATCATTTTTCATAATAGTCATAACAATAGCCTCCAAATCGTGATAATTTTTAGTTTTTAGAATGAGGTTGTCAGAGCCGATGATTTCCGGAATAGCGCCTACAGAGGATCCTACCGGGATGCAACCACAAGCCATGGCTTCGGCAAGAGCATTGGGAAACCCTTCGGAAGTTGATAGCTGTAAATAGATCTGATGAGAATTATAGAGAGTTAGTAATTCGTCTTTGGACTTTTTGCCCAGTACACTGATGTTGGAATAGGGGGTAAAATAATTTTCATCTCCTACTAAGGTTATTTTCATCTCAGGATGGAGAGAGGCTAATTGTTCTATCAGGTCGTACCCTTTGACTATTGCCCTGGATTGTTTTGATGTTCCTGTGGCTACAGAAATTAGGGATTTCGGTTCTCTTGGTGAATTTTGATCTTTCCAGAATTCTGTGTCAAACCCATTTGGAATGATTTCAATCGGGGTATTTAAGTCGGGAATAAGGTTGAGAAGCCCTTGTTTCGCTGAAATCTCTTGGTCGTATTTGTAGTCCTGCCTCACCAGTGCCTTTGCCACTGGTAGTATCAGGCTGCAGTTGACAAAGCTGTAAATAGTAGCTTTACGCAACCATTTTTTCCGGAAATTCCCATAATCAATTTCGGGCATATGCATGCAGTCGGCTCCGCCTGCCTGGATGATGCATTTTTTCTTAAACCTCTTTCCAAACCAAACTGGTAAAACCGAATGGTAACCTCCAAAAAAGCATAGGTATTGGGTGGTTCTTGGGAGGAACCAGAGAAGTTGGAAAAACTGTAAAATGAAATAAAATGGAAGTTTGGTAGGGCTTTGTGTGAATTCCAACGCTTTGACTTTCATCTCTGGACGGATCATCTCCAGATCGCGATCGATAAAAGCCGTACGAATCGGGAAGGTGTAGATGATCATTTGGATGAAATTTAAACTAAAACTAACCTATAAACGAAAAAGGAGCAAAGAAATCAACAAACGATATTCCTTGCTCCTTAGTATTTAGGATGAGGGCTTGATTACACCACCAAATTGACGATTTTACCCGGAACGATTATGATCTTCTTTGGTGCTTTGCCTTCCAGCCATTTTTGCACAGTTTCATCAGCAAGAGCAGCTTCCTGGATTTGATCCTTAGATAGGGAAAGATCAAGATTAAGCTTAGCACGCATCTTACCATTGATCATTACCGGATATTCAAAGGCACTTTCTTTAAGATAAGCTTCGTCAAATACAGGGAAAGATGCTTCGGTAATAGAACTGGTATAGCCTAATAGACTCCAAAGTTCTTCAGCGATATGCGGAGCATACGGAGAAACCAACAGAGCTAAAGGTTCAAGGATTTTACGCTTGTTGCACTTCAATGCTGTCAACTCATTCACACAGATCATAAAGCTGGAGACGGAAGTGTTGAAGGAGAAATTAGCCATGTCTTCTTCCATTTTCTTCAATGCTTTATGGAGGGCTTTATATTCTTCCTTGCTTGGCTCGGTATCGGAGACATTAAATTCCCCAGATGAAGTGTGATATAGGTTCCAAAGCTTTCGGAGGAATTTATAAACCCCATCGATCCCATTGGTGTTCCATGGTTTAAATTGCTCCAATGGCCCTAAGAACATCTCGTATAACCGAAGGGTGTCTGCTCCATATCGTTCGATGATGTCATCAGGATTGACTACATTATACTTGGACTTTGACATCTTCTCCACTTCAGCTCCACAGATGTACTTGCCATCTTCCAGGATAAAGTCGGCGTCAGCGAGGTCGGGTCTCCAGGCTTTGAATTTTTCCAGATTCAGCTGATCATTGTAAACCATATTTACGTCCACATGCATTTCAAACGTATCGTACTGATCTTTCAGGCCTTTACTCACAAACTGATTGGTACCTTTGACACGGTAAACAAAATTTGACCTACCCTGGATCATTCCCTGGTTGATCATTTTTTGGAATGGCTCATCAATGCTCACCACGCCTAGATCATACAGGAACTTGGTCCAGAATCTAGAATAAAGCAAGTGGCCTGTTGCATGTTCAGAGCCTCCGATATATAAATCCACTGCGCCCCAGTAATCTGTTTTGGCCTTGTGAGCTAATGAGCTTTCGTTCTTAGGATCTGTATATCTGAAGAAATACCAGCTGGAGCCGGCCCATCCTGGCATGGTGCTTCTTTCCAGAGGGAACTCTCCTTCAGCTGTGCTATAATTCCAGTCTTTGGCTCGTGCCAAAGGCGGTTCGCCGTCCTCAGTCGGTAAATATTTATCCACATCAGGCAAAACCAGCGGAAGATCTTTTTCTTCTACCAAATAAGGAAGTCCGTCTTTGAAATAAACTGGGAGTGGCTCACCCCAATAACGTTGGCGGGTAAAAATCGCATCCCGCATTCTATATTGGATTTTGCCTTTGCCTATGCCTTTTTCTTCCAAAAACTCTATGGCTTTATCCATGGCCTCTTTCATGTACATATTAGAAATGAAGCCTGAGTTGATGATGAAACCATCTTTTCCGGGGAAAGAACCCTCTTCCATGGGTCCTTCTATCACTTGCCTGATCTCCAATCCGAAGTGCTTGGCAAAATTATAGTCCCGTTCGTCATGTGCCGGAACAGCCATAACGGCACCAGTACCATAGCCAGCCAATACGTAATCGGCTACCCATATCTGGATTTCTTCTCCGTTAAACGGGTTGATCGCATAGGATCCTGTGAATGCGCCTGAGATAGTTTTTACATCACTCATACGCTCACGCTCCGAGCGGTTTTTGGCCACTTCGATATAAGCTTCTGCTTTTTCGCGCTGGTCTTCTGTGATCAGAGCGGCCGCCAGGTCGGATTCGGGAGCCAAAGCCAGATAGGTGACACCATATATAGTATCTACACGGGTAGTAAAGACTTTTATCTTTTGTTCAGAATCTTTTACTTGGAAAACGACGTCGGCGCCGATGGATTTACCTATCCAGTTACGCTGCATTTCTTTTACAGGTTCAGGCCAATCGACTTTTTCCAAGCCTTGCAGCAAGCGGTCAGCATAAGCGGTGATTCTCATCGACCATTGCATCATTTTCTTACGCTCCACAGGATGGCCGCCCCGCTCGGAGAAGCCATCTTTCACTTCGTCATTTGAAAGCACTGTTCCCAAAGCTGCACACCAGTTTACGGTGGTCTCGGCCAAGAATGTCAATCTATATCTGAGAAGCATTTCCTGCTTTTCCTTTTCGGAGAAAGCATTCCACTCTTCTGCTGTGAATTTTGGTGTTTCGTCATCACAAACAGCTTTCACATTTGTGTTTCCTTCTTTTTCAAATCTGGAAATCAAGGAGCTAATAGAAAGTGCTTTGTCGGCTTCCTGGTCGTAGTAGCTGTTGAAAAGCTGCATGAAGATCCACTGGGTCCATTTGTAATAATCAGGATTGGAAGTCCGGACTTCTTTGCTCCAGTCAAATGCGAAGCCTATATTCTTTAATTGCTCGGTATATCTTGTGATATTTTGCTCTGTTGTGATGGCAGGATGCTGTCCTGTTTGTATGGCGTACTGCTCAGCAGGCAGGCCAAAACTATCGTAGCCCATAGGATGGAGCACATTGTATCCTTTCAGTTTTTTAAACCGGGATACGATGTCCGAAGCGATATACCCAAGAGGATGTCCCACATGTAATCCGGCACCTGATGGGTACGGAAACATGTCTAGAGAATAGAATTTAGGTTTTTCGGTATTTACCTCGGCAAGGAAAGTTTGGTTATTCTCCCAGTAAGCCTGCCATTTTTTTTCTATTTCTCTGAAATTATACTCCGCCATGTTTGAATTATTCGTTATTTTTCAACTGAATGCCTGCAAAAATAGAAAAAATGACGGGCTTTAGAATTCAAATTCACAATTCATCATGTAATCCTGTTTTATCCTGGGTTTTAGTAGAGAAATTTGATGCTCAGCTTGTCATGCTAGAATATTCCCAATAACACCTAAATTAGTATGAATAAGGAACACAAAATAAGGATTGTTATACGAGAGGCCTCGTGCGATGAGCTCTTTGCTATACATCAGCTTATTCCGGAATTTCATGAAAAGATTGGAGAAGACTTCTACCGGAAGCGGCTTGGGAATGTGTCTCATTTAGCCTTAGTGGCAGAAGTAGAGGGGAAGTTAGCTGGGTTTAAAGTAGGGTACCAACATGACAGCCTTACAACTTTTTATTCCTGGATGGGAGGTGTGATTCCAGGATTCCGAGAATCTGGAGTAGCTACAGCTTTGGCCGACTATATGGAGAAATGGGCTAAAATGAATGGCTATAAGCAAATCAATTTTAAAACCAGAAACCGTTTTCCGGCCATGATCTGCTTTGGGCTCAAGAGGAGCTTCAAGATCATGAACGTAATCCGAAAAGGTGGGGTGGAGGATTATAGAATTGTGATGATGAAAAAGTTATGAAATCGAGCATGTCGAGAGCGACACACGGGGGAATAATTATTAACTATGCGTGATTCCACCTGCCTGCCGGCAGGTGTGACCATTGAAAATCAAATTATAAACAGATGAAATCACAGGTTTTGAAGAATTGGAAATAGCGGAGTAAATCTTTCAATTTTCTGATTTTTAAATTTTCCAATTCAAAACCCTTACCTTTGCGGCATTATTCACCAGCGGTTCAATCGCCCGCTTCAACAAAAATTCATGAAGACAGCACAAATGGTCGCGCAGGGAACCATGCTTCCGGTGATGGAAGCGTTTTATACAATACAAGGAGAAGGTAGATTTACGGGGTACCCCGCTTATTTTATCCGGCTAGGAGGCTGTGATGTGGGGTGTGTCTGGTGTGACGTCAAGGAATCCTGGGATTCGGGTAAATGGCCGGTTCTTTCTATAGAAGAGATTGTTTCAGACGCTCTGGCTTATCCGGGAAGGATGGTTGTCATCACCGGAGGAGAACCCTTGATGTATGATTTAGGCCCCTTGACTTCCTTGTTGAAGTCAAAAGGGTTTACTACAAATATCGAGACTTCCGGAGCCCATCCGTTTTCGGGGGATTTTGATTGGGTTTGTTTTTCACCTAAGAAATTCAAAAAGCCACATCCATCTATTTATGAAGTAGCTGATGAGCTGAAGGTTGTGGTGTTTCATCAAAGTGATTTTACATTTGCAGAAGAGCATGCAAAGTTGGTTAATTCCAACTGCGAACTGCGCCTTCAGCCGGAATGGAGTAAGGCAGAAAAGTTTACCCCCCTAATCATAGATTTTGCAAAAAATCGCCCAAAATGGAAAATTTCGCTTCAAACTCATAAATTTATGGACATTCCTTAAGTCCATGCGCGCAGTTTTCCTTTTGTTATTTCTTTTTTCTAGTAATATGGTGGCCCACGCCCAGGGTTATTCTATTATAGATGGCAAGGCGATCAAGATGTATCAGGAAGGGGAGGAGCTTACGCTTTCAAGGCAGTATGAGGCGGCAATTGAGAAATTTCAAAGTGCGATAAAGCGAGAAGCTTCTTTTTTGGAAGCCTATGTGAAA
>CBFGUY010000102.1:0-14620 GCA_965651895.1 uncultured Algoriphagus sp.
GGTTCAGCTCAACGAATTTCATTTCAAAACGAAGATCCGGCTTATCGTTACCATACAATCGCATGGCATCTGCAAAGGTCATGCGCCGCACTTCTTCCAGCTCCACTCCTTTGACGGTTGAAAAAAGATGCTTGGTAAGCCCCTCAAAGGTGGACAAAATATCCTCTTGGTCCACAAAAGCCATTTCGCAGTCAATCTGGGTAAACTCAGGCTGACGATCCGCTCTGAGATCCTCATCACGGAAGCATTTTACAATCTGGAAATATCTATCGAAGCCAGATACCATCAGCAATTGCTTGAAGGTTTGGGGAGATTGTGGTAGGGCATAGAATTCACCCGGATTGGTTCGGCTAGGCACGACGAAGTCACGGGCTCCCTCAGGAGTGGACTTGATCAAAACAGGGGTTTCCACCTCGATGAAGTTCTGCGCATCCATATACTTGCGTGTCTCCTGCATCATCTTGTGACGTAGCTGCAGCTTCTCGCGGACTACATTTCTGCGCAAATCCAAATACCTGTATTTCATACGGAGTTCATCGCCCCCGTCTGTCTCATCTTCTATGATAAACGGTGGAACTTTTGCGGCATTTAACACCTCCAATGCGGCAACCTTTATTTCTATGGAACCAGTGGGGATTTTATCATTTTTAGAGGTCCGCTCGATCACCTTCCCAGTTGCCTGTACTACAAACTCACGACCAAGCTCAGACGCTTTTTCCAACAACGCTTTTTCACTGGAATCTTCTTCAAAAATCAATTGAGTCAGGCCGTATCGATCGCGAAGATCAACCCAGATTAACCCTCCTTTGTTTCTTACACGCTGTACCCAGCCGGCAAGTGTTACTTCCTGATTGATGTGATCAAGGCGAAGTTCGCCACAAGTATGCGTTCTCAGCATGTTATTTTAGTTTTTTTGGGAGGTCAAAGATAAAGAAATGACTGTGAGATTACAGGATTCATTGAAGGATTAGCATTTATTTCGAAAATTTCTTCACAGTTTCTCCGAAAAATCGACGAAATCTTCAATAAAAGGCAATTCCAAAGTGAAGTTTCCACTTCCTATGGAAAAAGACAGTGATATAAAATATGCGCCCTCTTTTCTACGTTGGTACAATAGTTGGTAATGAGCGAGCAAAAGGTTTATATCATATTACTTGGATAAAAAGCCCTTTTTTACTTCTTTGAATAAATTTTCGAAAATCCCCCTAATAGTATAGATTAATGAAAAAGATTTGGATTGGAATTGCTGCACTCGTCATCACCATTGGCGCAGCATCTTCGCTCCAGTTTTTCAGTCTTCCTTTTCAGGCAGAAAAGGAACCTGAGATCGTGGAACCACCTTTATTGGATTCTCTTCAAAATCAGGTATTTCTCTATGGGATTAATGTCACAGGGCTGAATATTGTAGAAGGCACCGTCAGCAAAAACCAGACACTGGGATCCATCCTAGCTCCTTTCAACGTCCCCTATCAGATCATTGACGAAATTGCCAAAAAATCAAAAGAGATTTTTGACGTAAGAGCGATAGCTGCCAATAAGAAATTCACTGTAGTGACGCCTGCAGATTCTACCAAGGCACAGTTCTTCATCTACGAGCCAAATCCAGCCGAATACGTAGTTTTCAACCTAGATTCCATCGACATATACAAGGCTGAAAAACCTGCTGAATATAGAACCAAGGAAGCAGGAGGGATTATAAATTCCAATCTCTCCGCTGACATGGGTAAACAAGGCGTGACCTATGACATCATTGACCAGTTTGCCGATCTATATGGATGGTCAATTGATTTTGGAGCCTTGCAGAAGGGAGATAAGTTTAAAGTCTCCTATGAAGAAAAAGTAATTGACGGAATAGTAGTAGGGGTATCAGGAATACAAACAGCATTTTTTGAGCATAAAGGCCAACCGTACTATGCTATTCCTTTCGAACAAAACGGTGAGGTTAATTTTTTCGATCAGAATGGAGAAAGCTTTAAAAAGGCGTTTCTAAGAGACCCTCTAAAATACACCAGAATCAGTTCCAGATACAATTTGCGCAGGTTCCATCCTGTACAGAAGAGATATAAAGCCCACCTAGGAACTGATTACGCCGCCCCTACGGGAACAGAAATCCGGTCAGTAGGCGAAGGCACTGTTACTGACGCCCGATATACTTCTGCCAATGGGAACTATGTGAAAATCAAGCATAACGGCACCTACACTACTCAATACCTTCACATGTCAAAAATCGCAAAAGGCATCAAGCCTGGCACAAGGATCAGACAAGGTCAGGTAATTGGCTATGTAGGAAGTACAGGTTTGGCTACCGGCCCGCATTTATGCTTTAGGTTCTGGAAAAACGGTAAGCAGGAAGATTGGTTAAGAGAGAAAATACCTCCTTCTGAGCCAATTGCAGCCAGCAACAGAATGGCCTTCGAATCCAAGAAAGTAGAATATATGGAAAGACTGGCAGCAATCAGACTTCCAGGTGATCCTGAAGTGTTGCTTGCAAAAGCTCCAGAACCGGCAGTTTCAGTCGAAAGCGAATAGTTTTTAACCACGTAAATTCAAAGCGTAGATCTCCGGGTTTGCGCTTTTTTGGTTTTTTATCATTAAACACGCCCAGGCCGCTCAGAGATCATATCATCGAACTCTTTGGCACTATTCAAGACTTCAGTCTTGGACTAGTTATAATACAGTCTTCAGACTGCTATCGATAGATTGGGAAATGAAGCCGGAGATTTCCCTCTTACAGCCCAAGCTTCGAAAATTTAGACAATCGGTGCTCTCTACGGAAAACTCCCTGTACTCAGCGGCTAATCAAAACAAAGTCTTCGATCAGTTTACTTAACTTGCGGCCTAATCCATTTTCTATTTACAGTGGAAGAAGATCAATACATCCGAATCAATAAATACCTTAGTGAAGTTGGCTTCTGCTCTAGAAGGGGGGCAGATAAACTTCTGGAAGAAGGCAGGATCACCATCAATGGACAAGTACCAGAACTCGGCACCAAAGTAGGCCCCAATGATGTAGTGGCTGTGGATGGAAAGGCAGTGGGCAAACCAAAACAAGTCCACACTTACATCGCTTTCAACAAGCCAGTTGGAATAGTGAGTACCACAGATACAAAAGGGGAGAAGAACAACATCATAGACTATATTGGACATTCCCAGCGGATTTTTCCTATTGGCAGACTCGACAAAGACAGTGAGGGATTGATTTTTCTAACTAGCGAGGGAGATATCGTGAATAAGATTCTCCGCTCAAAAAACAATCATGAAAAGGAATACATCGTCACAGTAGATAGACCTATAAATGACGAGTTTATAAGATTAATGGGGGCAGGCGTACCAATTCTGGATACTGTCACTGACCCATGCACCGTGTTGCGTATCAGCAAATTTAAATTCCGAATAATTCTAACGCAGGGACTAAACCGGCAGATAAGGAGAATGTGTGAGCACTTTGGCTTTAAAGTAGTACAACTCAAACGGATCCGGATCATGAATGTACATCTGGATATTCCTGTGGGAAAATGGAGAGACCTCACAGAGAAGGAGCTTGCTGAGATCAACGAGATGATTGCGGATAGTTCAAAAACATATGAATGAGGGCATATTAACCACGAAGTCCACGGAGGTTTACGCAGAGGACACAGGTTGATAGACACTTTTAGGGTTTGGGGAAGCAGCAAAACCTGACAGAATCCTACTTCTGATATACCCTTACATAGTCCACTACATATTCTCTAGGAAATGCAGAAACTGTAGGGTCACCTCCATTTCCTCCAATCGCCAGGTTGAGCAGAATATAATGAGGCTGGTGGAAAGGATTAAATCCATCTGGATTGACAGTTCTGGCAAGATCAACTTCATTTAATAGCTCATCATCTAGAAACAATTTAATAGCGTCCTCCGTCCATTCCATTCTCCAAATATGGAATTTATCAGGCCACTCGGGATCTAGTTTCAAAAATTCAGAAAAGGGTATTTTAGCTTCATCCCATTTGGCATTGTACTGTCCCTCATCCGCCCAGGCCGCATTGGCAAGGATGGTTGCCTCTCCCTTCACCCGATAATACTCCATTACATCAATTTCCCCATTGGATGGCCAAGGCTTAGAGACACCTAATGTCCAGATTGCCGGCCACATGCCCATGGCTGTATCTATTTTTGCACGCACTTCCATGATTCCATACTGGAATTCATATTTGCCCCGGGTATTGATGCTTGAGGAAGTGTACTCAGCAAATTCCCGGTTTCTCCTCCAGTCTGAACTTTCTTTATCGTAATCAGCATTTATCACCTGCTCTCTTTTCCCCGTAATCACCAACTTGCCATCCTTTGTTTCTGCATTATTCTTTTGATACCACTGCAGTTCTTGATTTCTTTTAAAACCTTCTTCAAAAGACCAAACCAAAGAATCTACATTACCTTTCTCATCAAACTCCTCCTGCCAGACAAGTTTATAGGCAGTGCCGTTTGGATTGTATTGTGCAATGGCACTAGTAGTTAGCAGAAAGTTGAAAAATAGAAAAATAAATCGGCGCATGATCTTCTTGAAATTAAGTGATGAAGTGAGCAAGATAAAATTATTTTGATGATCCTTAAGCCATGTTTCTTTGCCATACCGATTTGGGATAGGCCTCCTGACAAGGGTCAGGTAAATTTCAGGATAGATAGAGCATGCTGAAAAACCCCTGTAATACATCAAAAGCTATCATTTTGATTGATTAAACCATTTTTCATGCAAGAGGTCTTTCAGCAAGTCTTAGATACAAGCAAAAAGAGGCTACCGATTGGCAGCCTCTTTTCACTTTTACTATTCACATCAATACTTTGATATCACATATCAACTTTCTTTTATCTTCCGCTAATGGAAGATTTTCCAACTCTTAATTCTGTACGGCGGTTTAGCTGGTGCATTGCCTCGGTACAGCTGATGTCATTGCAGTCATTGACTGGCCTGGTTTTTCCAAACCAGGTCTCGTCCATCCTGCTTTCCTCAATGCCTCTTTGGATAACCTTTTAATAATATAATAGTTTATTTTACTAAATATAGTAATACCAATACTAACAAATATACTAATTCTCTTATTTTAAAAACTATTGTTACTGTCTTCATTGATGATATTCAGGCTGTTGACGGAGAGGTAGTATTCGCATTGTCAGCCCTTATTATCTTCCCATCAACCTTCTTTTTTGGAGACGAAACCCTAACCACATTAGTGATATACCTTCAGTTTTTGCCAAATTACCTGCTTCTATACCATACATCAACTAGTCCTATTTACCAGTTTGGGATCATGATTCTTTTGTATCTTCACCCATCTACTTTATCTGCCAATTCTGCCTCTACCATGTCTTTATCACCGAGTCATTCTATCAATCAAACTAATCCTCAAGCTATTTTTGATTCGCAGGCCTCCACCGCACAGCGATGGAAGTCCTCACCCCCCCGGGAGCGGGCAGAACGCATAAAAAAAATCAATGGGTGGATCAGGGATAACCTAAAACAAATCCGGGAGGCTCTGAAAAGCGACTTTGGCAAACCTGAAGCGGAAACTGACCTGAGTGAAATCTACCCTGTGATCACTGAAATCAAACACACCCTCAAAAACCTGGAAAAATGGATGAGGCCGGTCGGGGTAAGCACCCCACTCACTATGCTGGGCACATCAGGCAAAATCCACCTGGAACCCAAGGGACGGTCCTTGATAATTGCCCCTTGGAATTATCCTTTCAACCTGGCTATTGCCCCGCTGGTTTCTGCCTTGGCAGCCGGATGCACTGCCATTATTAAGCCCTCTGAACTGACCCCAAATTCTTCTGCCTTGCTGGAAAACATGATCAAGGAACTTTTTGACCCATCCGAAGTGGCTGTGATCCAAGGAGAAGTGGACACCTCTCAGGAGCTACTGAAATTACCCTTTGACCATATATTCTTTACCGGAAGTCCAGCGGTAGGAAAAATCGTGATGAAAGCGGCGGCAGAGCACCTGGCTTCTGTGACGCTGGAACTGGGAGGAAAATCCCCTGTGATCATAGACAGGAACGCAGACCTAAAAGATGCTGCGGGAAAAATCCTCTGGGGGAAATTTGTCAACTGCGGGCAAACCTGCATCGCCCCTGACTATATCCTGGCACATGAAAGTATCCTTCAGGAACTGTTGATGGAGTTGAAGGTAGGACTTCAAAAAATGTATGACACTGAATATAAAGGAATAGAGCATTCCCATGATTATGCCAGGATCGTAAACGAAAAACATTTCACCCGCCTGCTAGACTATCTAACTGATGCTCAAAACCATGGCGCTACACTAGAGTTTGGCGGGAATACCAATCTATCAACACGATTTATAGAACCCACGATTTTGACCCAGGTGGACGATTCTATGAAAGTAATGCAGGAGGAGATCTTCGGCCCGCTGCTCCCTATCAAAACCTATCAAACCCTCGAAGAAGCTATATCGTACATCAATTCCAAACCTAAACCATTGGCACTTTATTTCTTCGGAAGGGACAAAGACAATTATGAAACCGTCATACAGGAAACCAGTTCTGGAAATGCGGTAATCAATGATTGTGTACTTCACTATTCCCACCCTAACCTACCATTTGGTGGTGTTAACAACAGCGGCATCGGGAAAGCGCATGGATATTTTGGCTTCTTGGAATTCAGCAATCAAAAAGGCGTGCTCAAGCAACGAGTAGGAATGACTAACCTCACGCTGATAAGACCCCCCTATGACCTGAAGACAAAAAAACTCATCGCTTCACTGATCAAATGGTTTTAATGCATGAAGCCTTCACTAAACAAAATCACAAAATATGCTTTTTTAACTTTAGGGGTTATTGCTATATGGGCCTGCAGTCCTGATACAATAGAAGACCCCACTGATGTGTCAAAGGACAAGACGCTGCTCAACCTGTCCTATGGCTCATCCCCCAGCCAGCTCTTGGATATTTATCTACCTGCGGGCAGGTCTGCGGAAAGCACCCCTCTCCTAATATACATCCATGGTGGAGCCTGGGTAGGAGGAAGCAAAGAGGAATTTGAAGGTTTTAAGGAAACTTTGACTGACTTGTTGCCGGAATATGCTTTTGTAGCGATCAATTACAGCTTGTACAATTTGAACACAGGGATCAACTCTTTTCCTCAACAGGAACATGATGTGATAGACGCGGTAAACTATATACTCTCAAAAACCCACGAATGGAACGTGTCAGATAAAATCATTCTTGCCGGAGCCAGTGCAGGAGGGCACCTGGCTTTATTACACGCCTATAAGCACCAACAAACGGGAAATATACAGGCTGTCATTGCCTTTTTTCCACCTACTGATCTTGCCTCTCTCTATGATTTCAACCCCATCACAGCCTTAGGTTTGCAGGGTTTAGTCGGAGGGACACCTGATTCAAACCCAGGAGCATACAAGACATCCAGCCCCCTTAATTTTGTTGATCAGCAATCGGTTCCCAGCATTTTTTTCCACGGAACCCAAGATACGGTAGTCCCTGTTTCGCAAAGTGAACTACTCGCTAAAGCCCTTCAAAAAGCCGGAGTAGAATACAAATTCACCGTTGTGCCGGGTGAGGGCCATGGATTCAAGGACTCAACATACAGTAAATTGCTGCAAGAAGCCTCCATATTTTTAAAAAACCTTCCCCAATAAAAAACCCCGCCGAAGCGGGGTACCGATATCATTCAGACTTTCTCTAGTCCCGTAGATTTGGCGTTTCTCTTGATCGCCTGTACTACTTTTTCTGAAGGTTGGAGCCGGATTTGATCCACCTGCTCTATTGTGCTCAGCATCTCTACATATTCTTGCATCAGCGAATCATCGCTATGCAAGGCTTGCACTAAGAGTTCTTGCTCTACCTCCGGCATTTCCTGATATATATACCTTATCAGGTCATTTGGGGTAAATGGTTTTGTCATATGCAAAATTTAGTTGATTCATTTTCTTCCGCAGGTGAATCAGCGCGTATCGCATTCTTCCCAAAGCGGTATTAATACTGACCCCAGTCTGATCAGCTATTTCCTGAAAGCTCATATCCAGGTAGTGCCTCATGATCAAGACCTGCTTTTGGGCCTCGGGAAGCTCCTCAATAAGGCGCTTCACCAATTCAATATTGTCCTCACGTACCTGACGGTCCTCCACATTTTCTTCCGCAAACTGAAGCGAATTGAAAACATTGGAACCGTCTTCCATTAATATAGTCGGGTATCTCTTGGCTTTTCTAAAATAATCGATGGCCAGATTATGAGATATACGCATCACCCAGGGCTGAAACTTCCCTTCTTCGTTGTATTTATCTGAATTTAGCGTATTTACTACTTTCACGAATACATCTTGAAGCAAATCCTCAGCTATTTTCTGATCCTTAACGATCAGAAATATTGTGGTGTACATTTTATTTTTGTACCGATCTACCAATAGATCGAAGGCAGCATCACTACCATTTCGATACTGTGCTATCAATTCGCTGTCCTTTGGACCAATTCGTTTACTCATTTTAAGTTGGTTTATTATAAACGTAAAGGTCTAGGCCATAGTATCGGATTAGGATGAAAGAAAATGAAAAGGTTTTTAAAAGTATGATTTCGGAAACAACTCTGCAAAGAAAATCCAATGATTTTGTATCTCGGGGTCAACATCAGGCTAAATCAGAATAATATTTCGCCTCGTATCCAAAACACAATTCAGAATTAGCTCACTTCAGGTTTATTAGCGGGAAACACCCAATGTTTATGCCAAAAAATGTTAAATCGAAGATGCTATTCAAAGTAAATTACTCTACTGTCAGCAGAAGATTTCCGCCGCAATGCGTAACTTCGCTAGCTAGAAATTAAAAATTACAATAATGGAATTGACTGGAAAAATAATCCAAAAACTGCCCGAAGTAGGCGGAAAATCAAAAAGTGGAAACGAATGGAGAAAGCAGGAATTTATCCTGGAAACCCCCGGGCAATATCCTAAAAAAGTCTGTGTGGCACTTTGGGGAGACAAAATCGATCAATTTTCAATCAACGCAGGAGAAACTGTCACCTTGAGCATAGATGTGGAAAGCAGGGAGTATAATGGAAGATGGTACACTGAGGTAAAAGCCTTCAAAGTAGAGAACAAAGGGGGAGCAAGTGCTTCTGCCATGCCAGAGGTGGACAGCTTCCATTCTGAAGGTGAAGAAGACAAATTACCATTCTAAGACCGGCTGCTATGTGGGACGATGAAGATGATGACGACGGCTGGGATGACGGGGATGAAGAGTTTGATGCCCGCAAGGAGCATGAAAAGATCTATAGGCATCCCCTGATGAAAAAAGCCAAGGATATATTTGGACTCACCCGAGCATTAGTGGGAAGTTTGGATGAGGCCCGAAAGGAACTTTACGGAAATATCATGATGGAAGATGCGATGGTCATGAGTGCCAAATTTGCCGGAGCAGAGGGAATATCAGATTATGTGCTGAAAATGGAGAAAGCCGTCATCATGAAAGTGCATGCAAAAAGTCTCTATTCCATGACTTATCAGCTCGGAATGGAAGAAACCCATGCTGAGGAGCATCTGGAACTACTGCGGGAAGCAATAGGAGAATACCGTTTGCTATTTAAAGAGTGGATTAAAGGATTTGACCCGAATGAAAAGTATGATGACGGATGGGGGATATTTACTGACTAACTGCTTCCAAACTGAAAGCCGAAGTAAGCACCTGTTCCCATCAAAAGCAAGGCAATCGCCCCTAAAAGCAACAGAACATCAAGAGGTATTTCCCAGGGAACATCCCCGATCTTAAAGCGAATTATCTTTTTCCAATTCATGGTAAAACTTTAAGGAGAGACTGTCTCATAACTTATAATTGTCACATTGAGCGCCCGCCTCCCGGAGGGCAGGAAGTCGAAATGGGCTTAATCAACTCATTAAAGACTTCGCTCAACCTGACAAAAAAGACCACTTAGTTTAAGACAGTCTCCTTCTTTTTATTTCTTAAGTATCTCTTTCCACCCCTTGGACTCAATCTGGGCGGCAGATTCCTCTACTTTTTCTTTCAGCGTCTTTTTATAAGCATCCAGTCTTTCTCCTACTTGGGGATCGAAAGAGCCTACAATCGATGCCGCCAAAATCCCGGCGTTTTTACCTCCATTCAGCGCTACTGTAGCTACAGGGATACCCCCAGGCATCTGCAAAATAGAGAGTATGCTGTCCCATCCATCGATGGAATTAGAACTTTTGATAGGCACTCCGATCACAGGAAGGCTGGTCATAGAAGCTACCATTCCAGGCAGGTGAGCTGCTCCTCCAGCTCCTGCTACGATCACTTTGATCCCCCTTTCACGTGCCGAATGCGCATAGTCTATCATCCGCTCAGGGGTTCGGTGGGCAGATACTACCGTCAATTCGTAGCTTACGCCCAGTTGTTCCAGCATTTCTGCGGCTTCGGCCATGATCGGAAGATCCGATTGGCTGCCCATTATTACACCTACTTGTGGATTCATGATATGGCTTTAATTTTAATTAAATTTTTGATCCGGAGTGCTTTTTCTTTTAATCCTGAGACAGTATCTGACAATATGGTCACATGCCCCATTTTTCTAAATGGTTTTGTGATTTTCTTGCCGTACAGATGAATATATACGCCCTGCTCGGCTAGGGCTTCATCCCGTCCTTCCACCAAGACAGGCCCTTCATATCCATCTTCTCCCAGCAAATTAATCATGGCAGCCGGACATCTCAGATCCGGGTTTCCAAGGGGCCAGTTCATTACCGACCGCAAATGTTGCTCAAATTGGGAGGTGAAATTGGCCTCTATCGTATGATGTCCGCTATTGTGCGGTCTTGGAGCTATTTCGTTTACCAGTACTTCACCGTCTTTGGTCACAAACATCTCCACAGCCAGTATGCCCACCATTCCTAGTTTCAGCATCACGTCCTTGGCTATTTTTTCAGCTTTGGCGGCCACTTCTTCGGAGATCTCGGCCGGGGCAAAAAGAAACTCCACGAGATTGGCCGCAGGATGAAAAGAACACTCTACTGCAGGATAAGCGATCAAATCCCCTGATTCATTTCTCGCTACAGTCACTGCTATCTCCTTATCGAAATCTATTAACTTCTCCAACAGCCCCGGAGCATCAAATGCATTATCCAAATCAGCCTCAGTTCTCAACACCTGAACCCCCCTACCATCATAGCCTTCCTTTCCTAATTTATTCACTGCCGGTAGAAAAGCAGAATTGTGGATAACCTCATCCTTATCCGCTGTCAAAATGAAGTCAGCAGTAGGAATACCATGTAATCTATAAAACTGCTTTTGCTTACGTTTGTCCTTAATCAAGCTCAAAATATCCGGCTGTGGATAAACTTTCTTTCCTTCACGCTGTAACTTCTCAAGAGCCTCTGTATTAACACTTTCTATCTCCACAGTGATAACATCACAGGCATGCCCAAAGGCATAAACCGTATCAAAATCCTTGAGTGAGCCCACGGTAAAACGCTGGGCCAGATCTTTGCAGGGCGCATTTGGATCGGGATCCAGAATGTGGATATCTTGATTGTAATTGATCGCCGACTGGATAAGCATTCGGCCCAACTGACCTCCTCCGAGGACACCCAAAATAGGGGATTGCGATGGTATAGCCATAGTTAAATTGAAATCAATATTCGGAAAAAGGATGAACAGATCACTTCTCTTGCCCGAAGCGGATCCCCATCAATTCCATAAGTTTATGTGCGTTGAAACTAGGGCATGCCCCCTGTTTTAGTTTATAATCAAAATCAATATTCTGATCATGGATTTCAGAATGAAAACTAAAATTAAGTACTGCACCCATTTTATTTTCCAACTCTGCAAGTTCTATATCATGTGTACTAATAATCCCATAGGCATTAGAACTCGCTACTTGACGTATCAGTGCTTCGGAACCCGCAATCCTATCCACGGTATTCGTTCCCTTCAAGATCTCATCAAGAAGAAAGAAAATCTCTTCCCCCTTTTCGATTCTGTCTATCAGCAATTTGATCCTGCTGAGTTCAGCATAAAAGGAACTGACGCTTTCTCCAAGGTTATCGGTATTTCTCATACTAGTGTATAACTGAAACTCAGAAAATCCAAATTCCTTGGCGAAAGGGCTTAAACCTAGATTGACCAACACACAATTGATGCCTAGCGTTCGCATAAAGGTGGTTTTTCCACTCATATTTGCGCCGGTCAACAGAATAATCCCCCGGTCTTCATCAATTTTGAAATCGTTGGGCACAGCCACATCTGGGGAAAGTAAGGGATGAGATACTTCCTTACCATGTAATCCACGACTTACGGGTATAACAGCTCCATTCCCACCAACTTCATTTTCAAAAGCACCCAAGGACACCAAAACTTCCCATTGCACCAATTGAGCCGGAAAATCCGCTACCAGATTGGCATATTCTCTCTTCCAGGCAACTAATCTCAGGTACAAAAACATATCTGTCCAGAAAATGAGATTCAATGGGATATAAAGCAAATTCATCCGATTTTGTATCCATAAGCCCAGGCGGTCCAGCTGGTCAAACAGCTTGGAAGCTTCAATTTCATTGGTTAGAAAAGGGGATTGCATTTCCACCAAAAGTGGGGATTTAAATCGTTGCTTTTCCAAGATAGCCAGCCAGTAACGATAGGTCTTTAGCTGATTGCGGTTCGGAATAGACTCCCCTGCTTTTTTCAATTGCCAGAAAACCATACTTAAAAAGACCATCCCGATCAGAATCCAGATTCCAAAGAATGCCCCGGGAACGATTCCCAAATAAGTGAGAAGTGCAAGGGTAAGCCCTCCTACAGGCCCCAGGAAAGCTGTCGCAGAAATCAGCTTATTGCCCCTTTCCTCTTCATGTAGCCAGTTGATCCAGCCAGCATCTGATTTTTCCTCATTATGGAAGGCAATCCCAATGCTCTGCATGGCATGCAAAAAATATGGGATTGTAGCCAACTCTGCAATAGCCTTCCGATATGCAGAAGCCTTTTCCAGGTCAAAAACTGATTTTATTTTAGCCGCTAACGCATCACTCCCTTTCTTGGACACGGTATGGTTCAACAGCTGAAAAAGAGAATGGGCTCCAAATAAATCCAGATCATTTGAGAAAGGATGGTTTTTTTCCTGATATTTTTCTCCGGGATCAAGGTCTTTTAGCTGTCTAGCTACCCGCTTTTCTCTGATTATGTTTATTTGACCCAAGGCAAGGTAAATTGCTTCCTGATCTTTATGGTAATTATATTTTTTAATCAACCCAATGAAAGCAACCACTGCAATCACGAAAAATAAGATCCATATAGGACTATCCGAAACCGACAGAACAAATAGCCCTCCCAAAACTACGAATACTATCAAACGCAAAAAAGATAGTGTACCTGCCTTATTTTTAACCGCTTTAAGCTTCTCTAGGAGATTAGAATTCCCGAAATCAAATCCTTTCATGCCCAAAGATAGGGATTGCGCCTAGCTAACTAATCAAATTGGCGCAATCATTGCCACTTATTCAAATTCCAAAGCTGATGTTGACATTTATCTCCCAAAAACCACATCAGCAAAAAACACAAAATAAAACTAACCAATCAACAACTAAACTACTCAATGAAAAAACTATTGAACACCCCTCTGTTATTACTTGTACTAACTGGTATGCTTGTAGCGAGCTGCGACTTTAATAATGCCCCTTCGGAGCCAAACTATACAATCGTCGAAGAGGATGCCGAAGCTTCCATAGTCTTTGAAGACCTTGACAATCTCACCCTGAAAGTTCTGAGTAATTCGGGGCTTAGTGCAAGAACCGCAGTGGATATTCCCACGGGGAACATTTGTGAAAGCGCTGTGATTACAATTGATGAAGAATCCAAGAAAATCACTGTTGATTTCGGCGAAGGCTGCACCAATAGTAATGGAGTCACTAGAAAAGGAATCATTCACCTAACCTATACTGCCCACCTGTTATTCCCTGGTGCCAAGATCACTACTACGTTTGACGGATATGAAGTGGATGGAAAAAAAGTGGAAGGCACACGTACTATCACCAATAAAGAAGTGGATATAGAAACAAACGCAATCACCCTAGAAGTTACCATTCAAAATGGAAAAGTGACCTGGGCTGATGGCTCTTCCGTTACGGTGTCCAGCGAACAGCTTCGAAAAATCAACCTTGGCACACAAGGAAACTACGAAGTGTCTATCACCGGAAGTGCCTCAGGAACAAGCCGCAGCGGATTAGACTACACTTCTTCAGTTACAGAAGCGTTGATTTATACTAGAAGCTGTTTGGAAACCGGTGTTTCCGCCCCTCTTTCAGGAATCGTATCGTTTCAGTTCAATGAAATTGAAGCTTCGGTGGACTATGGGGACGGCGCTTGCGATAAAATGGCCACAGTCTTCTACCCGACCGGCTCTAAGGAGGTAACTCTGGACTGATTCACGCATTGGAAAAAATCAAAACGGCTATCTTTCGAGGTAGTCGTTTTTTTTTGCAGTTTGAATCCTTCCCGAAAAGAATAGGGACAGGC
This sequence comes from uncultured Algoriphagus sp., assembly GCA_965651895.1. Classification (GTDB taxonomy): domain Bacteria; phylum Bacteroidota; class Bacteroidia; order Cytophagales; family Cyclobacteriaceae; genus Algoriphagus. The sequence continues at coordinate 14,506 of CBFGUY010000102.1, forward strand.
TGTGACGAATCCTAATGCATAGTCCGTGTTAAAAGCACAAAAAGACGATCAAATTGATCGCCTTTTTGTCTTGAGGATTACTGTTTTAATCCTGTTTAGCTTCTTCCCCTGCAGC
>CBFGUY010000103.1:0-14494 GCA_965651895.1 uncultured Algoriphagus sp.
CGAAGTTTCAAGTTGTTGATAGTGGTACTATTACTTAAAAATGATTCTTTTGCTATATTCCAACCTGCTGAAACAGCTGGATAGGTGTGCCACTTATATCCATCTGCCAATCTGGAAGATCCGTCAGATCTCAGTGTAGCTGAAAGCATATACTTGTCATCATAGGAATACATGACTCTACCCATCCATGACATCAATCCCCACTGCTGGTATTGCTGATCACCGGGATTAACGATTATCTCACCGTCGGCAGATCCTATATTGTAGAACTGAAATGCCTCTGATGGTATTCCCCTCGCTCCCATTTGCGATCTGTTGAAGGTATTCTGCTCCGCGGAGTATAAGCCTACCACATTGAATAAATGCTTGCCGAAAGCTTTATCATAGGTCACAAGGTTTTCAAATACCCAGTGGTAATTATGTGAATTGCTTACCGAAGCAGAAGAAGGTGTCTCCGGGTTTACATTATTAACACCCTGAGCAGTGAAGCTACCTCCATTTACCTGCCTGTAATCCAGACCTAGATTGGAACGGTATTTCAACCCTTCCACACCCGGGATTTTCACCTCAGCAAAAATAGAATTATAGGAAGCGAATGCACGGGACTCACTCAGCCATTGATCCTCTAGGCTCTCCACAATCTCTCTGGAGTAAACCCATGAATCATCCAGAGCCGAGCTGATTGTCCTTTTCCAAGAGCCGTCAGCCTGGTAAGGATCTGATATTGGCGTAAATCCAAGCAGTCCCAGACCTACCTGCCCACCTTCGGTGATATTGTAATTATTATTGGTAGTCAGCCCAAAACGGAAATATTTCCCCACTTGCTGGTCAATCGAAGCCCGAAGGGAAATCCTGTTGTATTCCTGGGTAGGGATTACTCCTTTATCCTGAAGATAACCCAGACCTACATTGTAATTGCCACCTTCTGTGCCCCCGGTGACACTGATGTCATGCGAGGACAGCGAGCCTGTTTTATACAATAGATCCTGCCAGTCGGTATTGACGGCATCGTTTTCATCCGGACCATTGTTAAACAAGCCAGCTGCCGACCGCAGTGCCACAAACTCCTCGTTGTTCATCATTGGAAACTTGGAGAACACTGTCTGTGGGCCATAAAACCCATTGTAATTGACTCTTGGTTTTTGTCCTTTTGTTCCCCGGTTGGTGGTGATCAATATGACACCGTTAGCTCCCCGAGAACCATAAATGGCCGTGGCAGAGGCATCTTTCAGGATATCCAAACTCTTAATATCATTCGGATTGATATCTGTGATAGAACCCGGAAAAGGAATCCCGTCCAGGACAATCAATGGATCATTGCTGGCATTGAGGGATCGGGAACCCCGTATTCGGATCTGCATAGCGGCTCCTGGCCTGGATGAAGTCTGGGAAAATTCCACACCCGGCATCCTCCCCTGTAAGGCGTTGGTCACGTTGGTAGATGGTATTTCCCTGATGAGATCACCAGAAACCGAAGCTACCGAACCCGTCACCGCTTCTTCCCGCTGCGTTCCATATCCCACCACTACTACTTCTTCCAGGGACTCCGTGCTTGGATTTAGCTTTACGTTGATGACAGATTGGTTAGCTACCTGGATTTCCTGTGCTTGATAGCCAATAAATGAAAATACCAGAACAGCATTCTGATCTGGTACGGCAATAGAGAAGTTCCCTTCCAAATCAGATGTGGTTCCTAAGCTGGTTCCTTTTACCAATATAGTAGCTCCGGGCAATCCGGCATCTGTATCGTCTGTAACTTTTCCCCTCACTGTACTTTGCGCAAGGATGGAAGTATAGGCAAAGAGATAAATTAAAATCAATAAGGGGATTTTCATAGCTACTTGCCGCGAATTATTAATCCACCTTATAAAGTTGTGGTTAGCATGTTTCATGTGTTTGATTGTTTTTCAATGGTCACATGGAATCTTCGACGATTTCATATGCCTTTTAGGTTTAATTGTAATTGATTAGAATTGGGTTTTTCAGGTGACCTGAAGGAGGTAAGGCTTGAGAGCATGGGTTGCCCCCTCCGTAGTTTTACGTTTTATACTTCATAGGCTTGGGTTTAAGTGATATCAAAGCCATGAATCTGAGTAAAAACATTCAGAATTGCAACCGATTGCAGAAAAAAAATTCATAATAAAATATAAGAAATGACATAAAATCAGGCATTTCTCTCTCAAACAGCAATACATAGCAAGTTTTCCTTCCAACATTAAAAACATCTCTAGCTAGAATTTTTAGGTACAAAAAACTAAAAGCAATGAATCCATGAAGTAGAAATCAAAATTTTATTTACTTAAATGTATTATTACAGTAAAAAATCCATTAAATCATAGATATTACAAAATAGAATATTTAATTGCAGTAGAACATAAGCAGTGTGATCATAAATATCAATACAATGAAATCGATTTCTTATTATTTCCATGAAACTATTGCACTTTATGGTAAATTTTGTTTAACTATGTCCAAAACCCGGAAAATTTTAGACCAAGACCATAAATCATATTCCCTCAGGGAAGCAGTAGGACAAGAGGATCACATCTAATTTAATATGTACAGAAATGAGCAAAGAAGTCACTATCTATGATATTGCCAGAAGTGCGGGAGTGTCATCTACCACAGTAAGCAGGGCCTTGAATGACCATCCCGCAGTAAATGAAAAGACAAAAAAGAGAATCTACGACACTGCCAGTGAGATGGGCTATCGCTTTAATGTATTTGCCTCAAATCTGCGGAGCAAAAAGACAAACAATATAGGAGTAATCGTCCCTAGACTAAACAGTAATTTCCAATCTTCCGTCTTGGCCGGAATGGAAAAAGTAGCCAGTCAATCAGGTTATAACCTGATTATAAGCCAATCCTTTGAATCCTTTGAAAAAGAAAAGGCCAATGTAAAAACCATGTACAACTCAAGGGTAGATGGCCTTTTGGTATCCTTGGCTGCCAATTCTGTCACTTATGACCATTTCAAACCATTCCTTGAGAAGAACATCCCGGTATTGTTTTTTGACAGAATTCCCCTAAACACCCAGTTTGCCGGAGTGATGATAGACAATGTCCAAGCCGGATACAACGCAACAGCACACCTGATTAAGGAGGGATGCAAAAAAATAGTACATGTACTGGGCAACGGACAGGTAAATGTATACCTGGACAGACTGAAAGGATATCGATACGCACTAATAGATCAAGGGCTGGAATACCGCCCTGAATTGGTCCTGCATACTGACTTCACTGAAGAGAATTTTGAATCCATTGTAGATTTTATTCTCAATCACGACGATCTCCCTGACGGGCTGTTTGTATCCAATGATATTATGGCCGCTGGATGTATAAGTGAATTGAAGGAAAGGGGACTGCGGGTGCCTGAAGATATAGCCGTGATGGGATTTAACAATGACGTGATTTCACGTTTGATTGAGCCAAAATTGAGTACCACAAACTATCCCGGGTTTGAAATGGGAGAATTGGCCATGAGAAATCTCATCAATCACCTCAACGGAGATAATGGCGCAGTGCTTCAAAACACGGATACAATTACGCTTCGGTCGGAATTAATCATCAGAAAATCCTCTTTAAAATCCCAGCAAACTCTCGTCCAATGACCAGAAAGTAAAATACGTGACTCCAAAAAAACCTTTACTGTCACAAATCAAATCACACTACTGTATCTATTTAAGTCTTGGGATATAGAATAAAGTCAATTTCAGATTTTTTTTTCATGTATATCCGCTTTTATACCAGTAAAGAAGCTAAAGCAAAATAGAATATGATTAACGCTAGCATTTAGCCCGCTTCGGTCACCCGTCTTCGGTCTTCTGTCCGACTAAGCAAAGAAATTATGGCTACTGGCATCATTCCGTATATCCATGTTTTTTTATACATATCCGCTTTTCTGCCAGTAAAACAATAAAAGCTTCATAGGATTCGGAAAACACTAGTGCTAAGGCCTCTTCCGTCACTTGTACTGAGCGAAGTCGAAGTATCCTTTCAGTAAAGCAAAGAAAATATGGCTACTGGAATCATTTCGGATAATCATGATTTTTCTAGTTCCCTGTTTACCTTTTCCCCTCTTCCCTGACTAAGACAAGAATGGCTGAACAAGCCATTCTTGTCTATTATTTATCAATCACAAATTCAAATGAAAAAATCATTAATTGTTTTTGCGATCGCAATGATCGCTAGTATGGGGCAGCTTTTGGCCCAGGATTCTAAACGCATCGGGGGGCAGCTGATTTATGGGACTAACATCAACACACTTGGAATAGGTGCAATTGCTGAATTCCCCATTGCGGAAAAAATGGTGATCTCTCCAAGCTTTTCCTTTTATTTCCCAAAGGATGAGACTGTGGTCAAAACCTCCGCTTTTGAGATCAACGGAAACTTGAATTACATTCTTCTTGAGGAAAATTCGATTCAAGTATATGGCCTAGGAGGATTGAATTTCACACAGATGAAGGTAAAAACTGACCTTTCCATTATAGGGGGGACTTCTGATTTTTCTGTCAGCCAAGGACGTATAGGTCTTAATCTAGGCGCAGGAGCAAATTTTGACTTAGGGAAGAACTTCCTGCCTTTTGCGGAATTGAAATATATCATCAGCGATTTTGACCGACTGGTGATTGCCGCAGGCCTTAAATTTAACTTTTAAGCTATGAAGACTCTTTCTAAACTTATTTTCTCATTGCTTCTTTTGGTTCTTTTTTCCTGTGGAAGCGGACCCGAAGTCCCTGCGGAGCATACCTATCAGGTCAATCTGGAAAACGGGGAATCTTTTTCGGGAACCATACCCAATGATCAGTTGACAGCACTTTACAATGATATCCCAGGTGAACCTAGCTATAGGATGATCACCTTCAATATCCTGGACGGAGACTTCGAAATGCTGGTTCAGGTACTGCTTCAAGGCACCAGCGTTTTGCCTATCAGAGATCCCGAATCAGACGAGGTTAATGGTGGTTTTGTGATAATTACACCCCCCGGAGCTGATGTCTTTACCCGATATGGAAGCGTATCCGGCACTATGTCAGTCAGTGGGCAAAGGTATCAGGCAACCCCGGGATCAGGAAGTACAGGAGTCTCTACCGGGCTGGCTATGGGTGATTTCACATTCAACTGTGTATTTAAGCGCGGTGAGGATTTTAACGAGCAGGGAGGCGGGATACCCGGTACAGGAAAGGTTTCTATTAAACCCTATTTTTAAAATATGAAGTGCTAGCCAAAAATCAGGATATTCCCAGCTAGCACTTTGTGTTTTTACTTTAAAGATTGTTTCAAAGCGGATTTTAATACACTTGGTTAATTCTTATACACTTTGGCATTTTCAAGAATGTAATTGCACTGGTAAATATCCACTGCATTGAGCTTCAAAGTACCTTTGAAAGTCACCACCTGATCCATTTTAAACCTGGGATGATCCTTATCCAGCTTAAGCTCCACGATAGATTCCGGGCCAGCTCCTCCACAGAAAAAACAGGCAGCAAAGGGATTGGCAGATAGTATGTACACATCATTACCACGGTCAATTTCCAGTACATACCCCCTGATGATTACTTCCTTTTTATTCAAAGACAAAACCGAGGGACCAAACGTGGGAAAATAGTAATAAGCCTGTACCTCCTCACTGTATTTATCAGTGAAAGTGACATCAGAAAGGATATCCCAATCGATTTTTGTCTGGGAAAACACTGAAGTTGTCAGGAAAAAGAATAAGATAAGAAGAAGTAATTTATGCATCAGCCAAGCTTTTTGATAGATTGATTTTAAACACGTGAATAGCAGGGATCAATGCAGCAAAGAATCCTATGAGCAGGGTGATCATTAATAGATAGCCCTCTTCTATAATCAGCATCGAATCTGTAAAACCATACCGATAATCCGATTCCAACAGGTAAGATATCACAAATAACCCTACCCTGCTGAGCATGATTCCCAGCACAAATCCGGAAAATGCGATTAGGAGTCCTTCCTGAAATATCATGCCGAGGAGCTGCTGTCGGGATGCACCATAGGTGCGAAGCAAAGCCATTTCATAGATACGATCCTTTAAACTAAGGTAGAGACTGATGAAAACGCTGATACCCGATACTAGTATCACCACAAATGCCACCATACTCAATGTAGTGGTAGCTATTCCCATCAGACTAAAGAGTTTTAACAACTCATAGTTAGGAAGGGCAGCTTGCATATTTGTGTTTTCATTGACCAGGCGGGGCAGCTGTACCATGCCCATAGGACTTCGAAATTTGATCAACATGGCGGTAATTTCACGGTTTTCCTCATGAATTATATGCTCCTCATGATCATGGTCGTGGTCGTGGCCTTCTCCTAGAGCAGCATTAGTTTGAGCAGAAGCATGATGTTCTACATCGTGACTCTCCTGGTCACTCCTGTGCCCTGCATGATCAGAATGATCCTCATGAATATCCCAGACACTTTCCAAACCAGTCAAAATCAACTGATCTATTACAGATCCGGAGGGTTGAAAAATCCCTTTAACGGTATAAAACTGATCTTCATGTACGTGCCCCCCCTCACTCAATCCATGAGAGCCTAGGAATGTATCCCCTACTTTCATTCCGGTCTTGTCGGCCACCGTGGCACCGATAGTGACTTCCAGCGATTTAGTCCAAAGGCTGCCTTCTGCCAGTTGCATGGAATAAAGCTCCGGGTATTTTTCATTGGTTCCCACGATCCTGAAAGTCTCATAACTATCCCCATATGAAAGTGGAATCCCATATTCTATCAATCGGTTTTTCTTCAGATTATTGGCTTCCGAAAGCTTGATGTTTCCCGTAGGCACGTCGATCTGGAATACTGCAGAAAGTATCAACTGCAGTGGACTGCCCTTCGCTCCCACTACCATATCGATCCCCCGGATATTGTTGTTCATCTGGGATTGCAGATGTCTGTCTATATGCAGAATCAGCGATATAAGTCCTACGCCTAGTGCCAATAGCACTAGACTTAATCCGGTGGATAGTGGCTTGGAAGTAATATTCTTAATACTTAAAATGAAAATATTCATGATTCACTTGTTATAGGCTGGTCAACTGATCTGTCAGTAAGCGTCACAGAATCAATAAATTGGGATTTGAGCCTCTGATCATGGGTGATGATGACAAGGCTTGCCTTATTACTTTTAGTCTGACTCCGAAGTAACTCCATTACTTTGATGCAATTTTTATCATCCAATGCAGCGGTAGGCTCATCAGCAAGGATCAACTTAGGTTCATTGACCACAGCGAGGGCGATAGCAGCCCGCTGCTGTTCGCCCTGAGAGAGCAGATGTGGTCGGTCTTTGATTTTGGAAAGCAAACCCAGTCCATCTAGAACTGACTTTATCCGCTCAGGATCTGACTTTTTCCCCAAATATTGGATCATTGCCAGATTTTCCCCTAATGTGAGAGAATGGATAAAATGTGGTCGCTGGAATACGATCCCTATACTCTGTCCTCTGAAAGCATCTAGCTCCTTCCCTGTCAATCGTGTGATGTTTGTCTCATCTATAAATATCTTCCCGGTTTTAGGAGGTAATAACCCAGCTATCAGATGGAGAAAAGTGGTTTTTCCAATCCCTGATTCTCCTAAAATCAGCAGATCTGCCCCATCTTCTACAGATAGGTCTGGGAACTCAAACCGGTTGTTTGCATCATATTCAAAAGATAAGGCGTTCGTCTTCAGCATAGCGATATAGTTTCTGGAGTCCAAACCTACTTAGCATACATCATTTATGCAATACTGTTGCATTTAATTGTTGTAATTTTTATACTTGCAACATAATTGCAAATATAACTCTAATGAAAAACACTTTTGTAGGAACACATCTGGACTTTATAGGATTTTCAGCCTCCATAGCCTGCGCCATCCACTGCGCCTTTTTGCCCTTTTTAATCAGTGCTATGCCCTTTCTGAGCTTGGGTTTCTTGGAAAATCCCTGGATAGAATACAGCATCATTTTGCTCAGTCTTTTTCTTGCGCTTTTCGCTTTGTCCCATGGCTTCAGTCGGCACCACAAAAAGAAGCTGCCCATCGCCATAGTCAGCCTGGGTTTTCTCATAATTGCCTATGGCTTGCTTTGGGGACCGGAAGAATTGGAATTATTCATCACTCCAGCAGGTGCAGTGGTGGTGGGCATAGCCCATTATATCAACTGGCTCTATATAAGAAAATCAAAAATTGAATTTCCTGATTGTAATCATCCCAACTTATAAATTATGCAAAACAGAATTCCGGTAACAGTGCTTAGCGGTTTCCTAGGCGCCGGAAAAACCACCCTGCTCAATCACATACTCAACAATCGTGAAGGCTATAAAGTCGCTGTTATAGTCAATGATATGAGCGAAGTAAACATTGATTCGAAGCTGGTTCAAAACGAGGTCAAATTCTCGCGTACGGAAGAGAAGCTCATAGAAATGTCCAACGGATGTATCTGTTGCACACTTCGGGAAGACCTGATCCAGGAAGTTCAGAAACTGGCAAAACAGAACAAATTCGACTATCTGCTGATAGAAAGTACCGGCATCTCCGAACCCATTCCTGTGGCACAAACCTTCTCTTTCGAGACAGGAGACAGTCTTTTGGACCTCAATCAGATCAGCAGGTTGGACACCATGGTCACTGTAGTGGATGCATTTAATTTCTTCAAGGACTTCAGCAGCAATGAAACAATTCTGGACAGGAACATGACTGATGATGAGGAAGATTCCCGCTCCATCGTCAACCTACTGACAGACCAGATAGAATTTGCCAATGTGATCGTACTGAACAAGAGTGATCTTGTGTCAGAAGAGAATCTAAAGCTTCTTGAAGGAATGCTGATCAAACTGAATCCTGAGGCAAAAATCATCCGCACTTCCTATGGGCAAGTTAGCCCAAGTGAGGTACTTAATACTCATTTGTTTGATTATGAAAAAGCGGAACAGGCGGCAGGCTGGCTCAAAGAACTAAATAAGGAACATGTCCCTGAGACGGAGGAATATGGGATCAGTAGTTTTGTATTCCGTGACCACCGCCCATTTCATCCAGGCAGATTCTGGAATTATATCAGCCAATCCTGGCCTGCAACGGTACTGAGGAGCAAAGGGCTGTTCTGGCTGGCTTCACGCCCGCATCATGCACTACTCTGGAGCCAGGCGGGCGGGTCATTGAAAGCTGATCTTTTTGGTACCTGGTGGGCAGCCTATTCAGAGAAGGAGAGACTTCGGAATCCTGGATATGCGGAGAATCAGGACTTGATTCTGGCAAAATGGGATCAGGACTATGGGGACCGCATGAATGAACTGGTGCTGATAGGGCAAGATCTGGACAAGGAGACACTTACCAAAGAATTGGCTGCCTGTCTTGTGACAGATAAAGAATCAGCAAATTTCTCGATGATGACCCAGTTTAAGGACGAGTGGCCAATATAAACCGGAGCTAATACAATGAGTGTAACCAGAATAAAGGTATATCTACTTACAGGCTTCTTGGGAGCGGGCAAAACCACTGTTTTGAACCGCTTCCTAGAAGCCAAAAAAGATGAGAACAACATAGTCATAGAGAATGAATTCGGGAAAGTATCCATTGACTCCCATTTGGTAGCGACCTCCTATGACTCCCTTTTTGAATTGAACAACGGTTGCATCTGCTGTACATTGGATGATGAACTGGCTGAAGTACTAGCCTCTATTATCCGCTCTGATAATAAGCCGGACAATGTTTTTATTGAAGCTTCAGGTGTAGCTGATCCCGGTGGAATAGCCGCACTTTTCACCCAAAATGAGGTAGCGGCTTTTTTTGACCTTCAACAGATTTTATGTGTGGTTGATCCCTCATGTATAGAAGATTGGGCGGAAGAAATCCCCGAAATCAACCGGCAATTGGCAGCTGCTGATGTAATTGTCTTGAATAAAAAATCATCTGTCTCCAGCACCTATCTGATCAAGCTAATCAAACTTTTAAGGGGAGTAAATCCCCTCGCAGATATACTACCTGTAAATCACGGTATACTGCCGATGGAGACTTTTGATAAAGGTGCAAGTCAATGGAATCCCCAAAAACAACTACAATGGAGCGAAAATATCTCAGAACATCCCTTAAAAAGCTTTTTGCTGGAATTTAATGCCCCCTTCAATAAGGAGATGCTTATCAATCAGCTCACAATGACTTTGTTCATAAGCTATCATCAGATCTACCGCATTAAAGGGTTGGTGTGGTGCCAGGATGAAAAACTACCTATCATCATACAATCTCACGGAAAACAGGTGAATTTTTCTCTTACTGCAGGCGAAAAAGCTATTGAATTTCCAAATTCCCAAGTGGTAGTAATAGGAAAAGGTCTTCAGCGAAACTCGCTTGAAAAATTATTCAAACGAGCTTTTTCGCCAAAGTACAGCACCGTGTCTTCTTCCTAATGAGTTTTTGACCTCTATTCAAATTCGGCAGGGGTTAAAACTTGTTTTCTACTTCCGCAGCCTTAAGCATCAAGAAGTGCAGGTCGGTGTTTTTGATAAATGGTGTCAGTAATTCACTTCCGGGGCCGAACATTGCTATTTCCACATAGTCCGCTGAATGATCCATACTGATCCATCCTACCGAGTTTCTCTTCTGCTGGATTTCACTGAGGAGCTTGAATGGAAGATGTCTTGGATTGTACAGTCCCTCTTCTATTTCAAGAGATGAATAATATCCTAGCAGTTCCTGACCTTCCTGCTGGGTAAGCTGGTAGCCCGTCGCATACTCCACTCTATCATTTACCTGAGATACAGAGGTTTCCTTTCCGATTCCGTTCAGAATCCATTCGTTAGTGTGCTTGTAGGTATTCAGCGTATCAAAATTGGCATTGACACCTGAGCCGTAAATCAATCCTGGATTTGCGTTACCATGGTCTGTGGTCGCTATTACCAACGTATTACCATCTTTCTTTGCAAAATCTATAGCCACCTTCAGAGCTTCATCATGAGCCAGCTGATCATATAGCAATCCCCCTATGTCATTTGCATGCGCTGCCCAGTCCACTTTGCCAGCCTCCACCTGAAGTACAAAGCCCTGTGGATGATTCTTCATCTTTTGGATTGCCTTTTCAGTCATCTCGGCGAGTGTAGGCGTGCTTTCTTTCAGTTCCTTGTTGTTTTCACGGTCCAGTGAGTAAGGCAAGGCATCATTCTGGAAAACTCCCAGCACCGGCTTTTCCAATGAGGAAGCAGCCAACTCTTTTTTGGTAAGCAGTACTTCGAATCCTGCCTGCCTATATGCTTCTAATAAATCCCTCTTATCAGCTCTTGTTTCAGCGGAAAAATAGCCTCTACCGCCTCCCATCATAATATCAAATCGCTGTTCTAGGTACTTCTCTGCAATTTCTTCCTGGCTATTTCTGGATTTGCTTGAAACACAGAAACCCGCCGGAGTAGCATGGGTGATTGGCACCGTGGTCACACATCCTGCCATTTTTCCCGCCTTTTTGAACTTTTGCCAGATAGGAAGCAGATCTTCGCCTTTAGTACTGACGTTCAAAGATCCATTTCTGATGCGCTCTCCACTACCCCAGGAAGAACTTGCCGCCGCAGAGTCAGTGACAATAGAACTGGCAGATGCCATATCCATCAATCCCCTACTCACCAAATTTTCCTGATACAGTTGGATCCAGTTACTATTAACCCCGGTCTTTCGGCTCAGGTGTATATCAGCCATGTTAAGCGTGCCTGTACTCATACCATCACTTACCACGATTATGATATTTTTGGCAGTTTTTGGACTTTTTTTAGCCAAAAAAGAAGGAGTCGCGTTTGCGCCAAATGGATTAAGTATGGAAGAGCCTACTGCAAGTAATGATCCTCTCTGGAAGAATTTTCTACGGTTCATTTTTACTGATTGAAATATGGGTAAGCAACAAGAATGTACTCACAATGATCACTTATCCGGGTGAAATTTTTCAAAACTATAAGCAAACCCGCTAATATGCAACATTATTGCATTTATAAATAATAAAGTTTAGATTTACCAAATGTTAAGAATTGGGGTCAGCACAAGCTTATTAGTTGAAATTTGAGATCTATCAAACATATTTCAATAGTTATCCAGCTTCTGGTCATGTTTGCCATGATGGCAAATGGGATGTTATTCTCCCATTCACACCGGGCCCAAACCGGAGAATTAATCACTCATGCCCATCCTTATACCTCAGACTCTGATTCTCCTGTGGATCCCGGCCACTCTCACTCAGAGCAAGAATATCAGGCATACGATTTTATAAGCTTATCTAATTATCTCCCCTATTATCACCTCATTGAGACCTGTCCGCTTTTTTTAGCTGTTGGCAAAGAGAAGTTCATAGGGCTAGATGGGCCTATTATCTCGCTCCATTTTTACCGGGAATCAGGAAGGGCTCCGCCAGCGCTTCCTATAGTGTAGCGTATATTTTAAAGTACGTTTTATTCTAAAGGCATTACCCTTTGCCGTACTCCTTTTAATCAGGGCAGGATCCTAATCCTTCCTACCGAAACTATCTATCAAAACTTCTCAATCAGGTCATATAGCCATTCTGAGTTTGATGTAGTTGCTAGTATTCACTTATTAATTCCATATCCAAGCTATATATGCGAAAGCTACTCATAGTGCTATTTTCATTGATCAGTACCTCACTCTATTCTCAGCAAGCCGGTACACTCACCGGCAAGATTACTTCCAAAGGTGCCCCGGTTCCCTTTGCCAATATTTATATAGAAAACCTTTCCGTGGGGACAAATGCAACTGTAGATGGGGAATTTATTCTGGAAAATATACCGCTAGGAAAACACATCTTCCAATTTCGTCTCCTTGGGTATCAGACACAAAAAATCACCCGGACTATTCAGACGGGTGAGAATGAATTTCTTGAAGTAAATTTACCAGAGGACAACCTGGATTTGGGCGAGACTGTGGTAAGTGCTACACGCTACAACCTGGATCGCAGTGAAGCCCCGGTGGTAGTCAATGTACTGAGCAATAAGATATTCAAGGCCACACAATCCATCTCCATTTCGGAAGGGCTTAATTACCAGCCCGGTGTGCGTATGGAAACCAACTGCCAAAACTGTGGCTTTACCCAAGTAAGAATGAATGGACTGGACGGAGCGTATTCCCAGATTCTGGTCAACAGTAGAGCCGTCTTCAGCGCACTCAACAGCGTCTATGGACTGGATCAGATTCCCACCAATATGGTGGAGCGTATAGAGGTGGTTCGAAGCGGCGGATCCGCACTTTTTGGGTCTAATGCAATCGCCGGAACCATCAATATCATCACCAAAGACCCGGTGGAGAACCTCTGGGAGGTAGGATCCAATTTTGCTGTGATAGGAGGAGAAGCAGCTGACAACAGTGTGAACTTCAACGGATCTTTTGTAAGTGAGGATCTGAGCACTGGAGTGACCTTCTACGGAATGACCCGAAAAAGGGAGAGCTACGATCACAATGATGATGGTTTCACGGAATTACCTCTATTGGAAAATTTTGTCATCGGTACCAAGTTCTATGTAAAACCCTCAGATCGATCTAAGTTGACAGTGGATCTGAATGCCGTAAAGGAATATAGACGGGGAGGAAATGCCCTTGATCTTCCTCCATTCTTTACTGATATCACAGAGGAACTGGATCATCGTACCTATATAGCCGGAGTGACTTATGACCTCTTCAGCAAAAACAAACTAAGTAAAACTTCTTTCTATATTTCTTCCCAAAACACTACCCGCAAAAGTTATTATGGAGGCCTTGGGGGCGGTAGAACCCAGCAGGACAGTACCACCGCTACGAATGCTTACGGTAATACGGATGACATTGCATTGGTGGGAGGAATTCAGTTCTCCAGAAGCCTCAACAACAACGATATGGTAGTCATGGGAATTGAGAATCAATTCAGCAAAGTGGATGATGAAATAAAAGGGTATGACAGAAACATTGATCAGCGGGTAAATAGCCTGGGATTATACGGACAATACGAGTGGAAGCCCATCAGTAATTTTACCGCATTGATCGGTGGGAGATATGACTATGTATCCGTAGAAGGAAATTATGGCATCTCCTCAATCCAGAGGACATCAGAACTTTCTACTGGAGTATTCAGCCCCAGGTTTACCATGTTAGTGGACATCACTCCCTCTTTGCAGTTCAGAGGAGGGTATGCACGTGGATTTAGAGCTCCTCAGGCTTTCAATGAAGACCTTCACGTCTCTTCTGTAGGTGGGGAACCTCAGTTTGTCATCCTCTCCGATGGTTTGGAAACAGAGTTTTCCAATGCATATTCCGGATCTTTCAACATCACCAGAAACTTTGGAAACACTCAGGTCAATTTGCTTTTGGAAGGATTCTATACCGCATTGAAAAACCCATTTACCATCGTAAGCGTGGGATCTATCTTGCCTAATGGCTCGATCTTGAATGAAGTTCAAAATGGTAGTGGGGCCAGAGTGGCCGGAGGAAATTTCCAACTCAGTGCTTCTCCCTCACGAAAATTCACTTTTGTAACCAGTGCTAC
>CBFGUY010000104.1:0-14447 GCA_965651895.1 uncultured Algoriphagus sp.
GCTATGAAAATACTTACCGTCGTAGGAGCAATCTGGGGAAACTGGGATATAGGCAGCTGCTTAATGGCAAGCGAACCTATAAATACGATCATGATCGAAATCACAATCGCAAAAACCGGTCTTTTTATGAATGTAGTAAACATCTTTACTTCTGGTTTTTAGTATGGAATAGACTACTCGGCATACAAGTCTAACTGGGACAACGCAGTGTGCGGCTGCACGAAATCGTAATGGATTTCGTCATTTTCCCTAACCAGTCTAAGTCCTTCCAGAAGGATCTTATCGGTCGTTTCCAAACCACCTGAAATAGCATAAATGTGTGGAAGTTCAGCAGCAATAGTTACTTCTCTGGAGCGGATTTTATTTTCATCATCCACGACATACACGTATTTCTTATCCAGTACTTCAAAAGTTGCTTTCTGTGGAATAAGCAATGCATCCTTGAGCGGAATGCTCATTTCAATATTACCCGTTTCTCCATGTCTCAAAAATCCATCTGGATTTGGAAATGTGGCTCTGAAGGCAATATTTCCAGTCTCGTTGTTGAAATCTGCCACTATAGTTTCTACTACACCTGGATAAGGAAAATGCTTGTTGTTTGCCATTAGGAGGTTGACTATGACATCATCGTCACTCTTCACTTCTGCTTGGTATTCCAGGTATTCTGCTTCAGGGACATTGTAATAAACCCACATCTTACTGTTGTCTGAGAATTCTGAAAGCAGCTCTCCTTCATCCAATAAGCTTCCTTCTCTTACCCGAAACCGACCGATAATCCCATCAAAAGGAGCTCTGATCTCCGTGAATTGGAGGTGTACTTCTGCAAGAGCCAGCTCCGCTTTTGCTTTGGCCAATTTTGCTTTTGCCATGGCTAATTCGTTGGGAGCGACAATGTTGCTGTCAGCCAAAGTTTTGGTGTTTTGATATTCGATTTCGGCAAAATCTACTTCAGCGGCAGCGCTTTGCTGCTCTGCTTCATAGAGCTTAGGCATGATTTTGAACAAAAGCTGTCCTTTTTTAACAAGTTGGCCTTCATCTACATAGATCTTCTGCAGGTAGCCTCTTTCTTGGGCACGCAGCTCTATATGCTGGATAGAATGTATTTGGGAGACATAATCTTTAGTGATCAATGTATCCATAATTAGTGGGCTGGTTACCTGAAAGGTAGTTTCTGCCTCATGATGCTCTTCTCCGTGTGAGTTGCAGCTTGTGATCCACAAAGTGCCACACAGGCTCAGGAGCATGAAAATTTGATTTTTCATATGATGATTTTTAAAAACGATACTTTTTTCCGGGTGATTCTGGGCGATTGTGTATAACAAATACACGGAACCCATTGAACCGCATGAGCTTTTGGCTTATGGTTCTAGGGTTAACTAGGAAAAGGGTGGGGTAGGCAAAAGTGTCTTTCTGCCTCAAAAAATTGGTATTATATTCTAAACACCTGAATGACTACGTGTTTACGGATTGTGCCAGTAAATGGAATATACTTGCTGAAATGCAAGTCATGAGACGACTCCTGAAAAAGAAAACTAACTAGTTGTGTGATGTAAATCGCACTGAGTTGGGCGGGATTTAAATGACTGTTATTGGAGACAAATTCATCGTCTTCTTCTTCTACTTTGGAATTGTTGACGGTGAAAATATCAGTGCCGTGATCTTTTGTCTTGGATAAAGTAAGCGGATGCTGTAGTGAACTATTTGCACCAATAGCAGTCTCAAAAGAATTTTGTAAACTTTCAAAAGTAGAATCACTGTCGAAATTGGCATAGACAGCACTGTACCCACTCGATAGAAGGATGCTAAAAGCTAAGATTAACCTGACTAAGTACTTTGCCATTTCGGCGCAAACTTAGATAAGGCACAGATGATTATCAAGGGGAGTGTGTTAAATATTGCAATACCTTAATCATCTTCCATTTTAAAAGGAATAGGGCTAAGTGTTTTCCCGATAACTTGTTTACAATTGTTTAATATTGATTCAAAATTGTTGGGATTTTCAAGTATTTGATTCGATCCGTTCAGGGTCAAAAAAATGATAACCATAGCAACTTCTAATTATTAACTGACTCTGGGGCGGTTGTTAAACATGATGTTTTTTTCTATTATTCCGACTAAATTGGTGTGATATATGTAAATACTTTTTAGATTTGAGGCTTTCTAATCATTCTACCCTATCGCCACATGCAGAAATTTGTTTCCCGATTAAAAAGCGAGCCATTTTGGACCATGTTTTTTGCTTTTGCCGCCATGGTTTTTTTGCTCATGGTCACACAGACTTTGACTCAGTCAATAAAAAGTTGGGAACTAGATACTGAGATGTTTTTATGGTTCTTGCTGGTAGGCTTCGTCGCCCAGAGTATAGACGGGGCTTTGGGTATGGCTTATGGGGTGAGTTGTAATTCTATATTGCTTGGCATAGGAATACCTCCTGCTTCAGCCTCAGCATGGGTTCATTTTGCGCAGGTTTTTACAAGTCTTGCTTCTGGGATTTCTCATTGGAAAATGGGAAATGTAGATTGGAAATTGGCTAAAAAGCTCTTGATTCCCGGTGTATTAGGGTCTATTATAGGTGCCTTTTTGCTGTCGAATGTAAATGGGGATTTAGTTAAGCCGGTAATTGCACTTTACCTGTTTGTTATGGGTATTGTGATTCTAAGGAAAGTGAGGAAAAAGCAAGCTCCGAAATTCAACCGTGACAGCAAAAGTTTACCTGTACTGGCGACTACCGGCGGTTTTGCAGATGCTGTGGGAGGTGGAGGCTGGGGGCCAATTGTCAACAGCACCCTTCTAAGCAAAGGGAAAATAGCACGATATGCTATAGGCACTGGTAATTTTGTAGAGTTTTTCGTCTCTCTTGCGAGTGCCTCAACCTTCCTGTTTTTCGTTAAAGAACTCAGTCTTGCTCCTGTACTCGGATTAATATTGGGAGGGATAATTGCTGCACCGTTTGCGGCTTATATCTGTAAACTAGTCAAGCCAAAATACCTGATGATAGCTGTAGGTGTTTTGATAATAGCTCTAAGTATCAGGACATTTTATTTATCCTTCTTTTAAAACTCATACCTGAGAGTGATGCCATAGGTCGCAGGATCTCCCAGTACTGCAGCATATAATCCAGTACTTCCGGATGCAGGAAGGAGCTGTTCGTAATAGTTTGTATTAAACATATTTCTTGCCCAGAGAAATGCTGAAAGACCTGATGGAGAACGAAATCCAGTTCTCGCATTGGCTAATCCATATCCTTGAATATTCAGGTAATTTGAAGGGGATGCGCTGGAAGAAAATTCTGACCGATAGTAACTATCTAAGGCAAAAAAGAAATTGCTTTCTTGGTCAAAAAACTTTGCGGGAGTAGTGAATTCAGCTCCTAGGGAGCCAGCCCATTTGGATATCCCAGGTAGCCTTTCACCTGAAATATCTTTATAGGTAAATTCTCCACCTACTTCTTCCAGAGGTACAGGGGCATTAGCAAATGATTGGTAGATTCCATCGGTATAAGCTACGGCCACAGTAAGTGAGAGATGGGACGAAATTCGTAAGTTTCCGTCTATTTCCACTCCCATAACCCGTACCTCTTCAGCATTCGATAGATACCCTCTGTTTACCCCAGGTTCAGG
This sequence comes from uncultured Algoriphagus sp., assembly GCA_965651895.1. Classification (GTDB taxonomy): domain Bacteria; phylum Bacteroidota; class Bacteroidia; order Cytophagales; family Cyclobacteriaceae; genus Algoriphagus. Next base: position 3,621 of record CBFGUY010000104.1, read on the forward strand.
AGTCTGAACCAGCGTTTGATAATCCTTAATCGAAGTTCTATACGTTGATATATTCAAGTTGGCACCCCTGAAAGGAACTGTTTTAATTCCCAGCTCTAAGTGGGTGACATACTCAGGTTTCACAGTTGCCAACTCAGTCATAGGCTCCCCGTTTTCAGAGGGTAATCCACCAAGATTAACTCCTATGGGCTTGTAGCTTGTAGAAGCTGTGGCATAGGTGCTTATTTTTTCTGACGGACGATAAGCTATAGTCAATTGGCCTGAAACGTTCTGTTCAGATGCATCGACCTGAAATTCTTGGGGGCTGTATACACGGTCTTTTATAGCAAGTAGCGCAGGGTCTTCTGTGTCCAGGCCTCCATAGGTGACACGCTTATATGCTACGTCTTTCTTGTCGTAATTAAAACGGAATCCTGGAAGCAGGCTAATAGTTTCAGCTATAGACCAGTCAAGTTGCCCGAAAACAGCTGTGCTGCTTGAATTCAATGTGCTTATAGTCCGGATTCCATAGCCATCCAAAAGTCCCGGTGTTTGCCATAGTGGGTCTTGGTTGTTTTGTAAAAACCTCCAGGCTGCTGAGCCTGACTCCTCAGAATGGAACGGGGCTGTTTTTAGATTTTGCCCCAGATAATAGATTCCAGCCACTCCACTAAGCCTTTCCGAAAAGTCCCCTGCATAGCGGATTTCCTGGGAGAACTGCTCATGCTGGGAGGGGGCCTGGGATAAAGTCTGTACAGGTAGCCCGGTAAAATCCCTGTCATTGGATGGATCCCAATTCCAGTACCTCCAGGCCGTAGTGGTGGTCAATGTCCCGTTTCCCAGTTCGTAGTCCACAGTTCCTGATATCCCGCCCATCCCATTGTTTGCCCTCCAAGGTGTATCATGGTCTATTATTCTGTCAAAAGCATTTATACTCGGTAGACTATAGTTCAAATCTTTGGCAATAGCATTAAATTGGCTAAAATCCGGTCGTTGTGTGTGGACAACACCTGCGGGAACTTGCGCATATCCATCTGGTTTTTGGATATTGGCATCAGCTGCCAGTATGATTTCCAGCTTACTGGAAGGATTATACAACAGTTGCCCCCTAAAACCCAGGTTATTCATGTCGTTTAATTGTTTCCCGGTAGTTGCATGTTCTATAGTTCCGTTTCTCTGTGTTCCTGAAAATGAGAATCGTGCCGCCCAAGATTTAGATAGTGGGCCAGTTAGAGATGCTTTGGCTTGGATGAAGCCCAGGTTTCCGTAGCTCATTTCCACCTTTCCCGAAGGAGTGAATTCAGGGATTTTAGTGGTTATATTGAATGCACCTGCAGTTGTGTTTTTACCAAAAAGTGTTCCCTGAGGCCCTCTTAAAACTTCAATCTGCTCAATATCTATAAAATCGAGCGTGGTCACCGCTGGTCTGGCATAATATACCCCGTCCACATAAAAACCCACTCCCGGGTCTATCCCATCATTTGTCAAGCCAAAAGTAGCCCCAAGCCCACGGATGTTCAGGGTTGTGTTCCGTGGATTGGAAGAATACAATTGCACAGTCGGCACCAGTTCTTTTATTCGGTTTACATTAAACGCACCCGCATCTGCAATCCTGGGCCCACCTATTACTGATATAGGAATAGGTACCTTTTGTACTTCTTCAGTTCTTCTGCGTGCAGTAATGAGCACTTCTGCCAAGTCTGTATCATTCTCAAGCTTAATTGATAGGGGATTAGCTGGCTGCGCAGTCAATTCAAGAATATATTCTTTAAACCCAACAAAATTAACCTGGATTGTGAGTGGAAAATCAAATGGGGCTAAAATAGAAAATCCTCCATTCCCGTCTGTAATCATAAAATGAGCAGTTCCGTGGATATTGACTGTGGCTCCTATCAGGGGTAAATTCTCAGAGTCCAGTACCATTCCTGAGATTACAGTTTGTGCTTTGATTGGGCTAAGAGAGAGCACGAGGAAAAACGTAAAAGAAGCAACTGTTTTCATAAACTAAGCATTAAAATAATATTGGTTTTTTACATCTATCATACCAGATTGGTAGGAATAATAGGCAAAGATATACATTGGTTTAAATTTGAAGTCAAATCACAGTTTTTTTTTTTGAGAGCTTGTAAAGATGCCAGTTGCCACCTGAATACACATACTATAATGGTATATGGTGCTATCCTAAAGAGATCCCCCTGCCTTCCGGCATATCAAAGAGTTGCAAAATTTGGACTACTGCCATCATTCCAAGTATGTACGTGCAGTTTAGCGGTCATATCTATTGTTTTTTTGAAGCAAACAGGAAGAAAAATAGGGAGGGGCCTATTTATTTTTAGCTAGGGGTAAAATTTTGTACTTTGGGTCGATTTTAGAAAACATATGATATCCAAACGGGCAAAATACGCGATCAAGACAATACTTTTTATAAATGATCATCCTGAATTGGCTCCGATTTCAGCTAAGTTAATCTCGGAAAAAGAACGCATACCCTATAAATTTCTGGAAAATATTCTTCGCGACCTTAAATCACATCAGTTGGTCAAAAGTATCCGTGGGGCAGATGGTGGATATTCTTTGGGTAAGGCTCCAGAAGAGATCTCTATAGCCCAAATAATGAGGATTGTAGACGGGCCAATAGCATTGATCCCATGTATATCAGAGCGTTACTATGAGCCGTGCGCTGAATGCGAGGATGAGGAGACTTGCCGGATCAGGAAGTTATTTAATGAAGTTAGAACTGAAATGCTACCGGTTTTGGAGCGCCCAATCACTACTCTTACATAATCGTTTGAGCTGACTGCTTCCCCGATGACTAGAGGTGGGGCTGTGTTTTTTACACTTGATCATGTTCCTTGAGTGCTTTTTTCTGAATGTTCACTTGAGCGACCTTTCCAGAACTTTAAGAGAATCTTAAGCTGCAGAATTACAGAGCTTGGATTGAATTGTTAACTTTTGCAAAGTAATTGAAGAATAAGAGTTTAATAACAGGGGGATAAATGTACAAGTTGGCTTTAGTTTCATTGCAAGCTGATTGACTAAGTTGTGTTCTCTTGCGGAAAACTCTGTGATCATTGTGGTTAAATAAAGATTCAATCATGCGGATTCTAGTCGTAGAAGATGAACCGGGAATTTCCGGGTTTTTAAAACAAGGCTTGGAAGAGGAGTCCTATCAGGTGGATATATCTGAAAATGGTCAAGAAGGCCTTCAGATGTCACTTAGTGGGGGTTACGATCTTTTGTTGTTGGATTGGATGCTGCCTGTTATAAGTGGTTTGGAGCTTTGCAGGGAATTCCGAAAGCAATTTTCAGATACACCCGTGATTTTTCTCACCGCAAAGGATACCGTGGATGAAACGGTATCCGGGCTACAGGCCGGTGCAAATGATTACATCAAAAAGCCTTTTCACTTTGAGGAATTGTTGGAGCGGATCCGCGTACAGTTGCGGACCAAGGATATTTCGGAAGTGAACTATACGCTTGGCCCGATTACCCTCTATACAGGCAGACATCTGGTACTCAAGGGAGAGGAGGAAGTGCAGCTGACCCAAAAGGAATTTGCCCTACTGGAATACCTGATGAAAAACAAAAACCGTGTGTGTAGACGCACGCAGATAATAGAGCAGGTATGGGACATTCACTTTGATTATAACACAGGTGTAATTGATGTTTTTATAAATTCACTCCGAAAAAAACTGCATTTCAATACCAATGAAGATTACATACAGACGGTGCGGGGAATAGGGTATATCGCCAAGGATTTATGAATGTTTCCTACAAAGAACGGATAGCGCGCAGGCTTACGCTGGTCACGGCATTGATCGTGCTGGTCGTGTTTGCCATTATTTATCTGGTGGTGAACTTTACGGTGGTTCAGAGCATAGACCGGGAGCTCAAACTGGAGACAGATAAGCATGTCGGTCAGATTTTTTTGGTAAATGGGGAAATAAGATTCGTGCATAAGGACGAGTGGCAGGAGCAGGAGCATAGCCAGATACAGCTGAATCCCATCTTTATAGAAATCGTGGATATGCATGGGAATTCCATGGACAGATCCCCAAATCTTGGAGAGCACCACTTGAGTTTTTATCCCGAGAGGGCAGAAAATAACGAGGCGTGGACATTGAAGACCGGCGACAGAGAAGTGCGTCAAATGCAGATTCCGCTGAATCATGCCGGAAAGCAGGAAGGGTATATGCTGGTAGCCAAGTCATTTGAAGACGCCAGAGAACTGCTGACCAATCTGAGGAATATCTTGATGATTCTCTATCCGGGGATTCTTATTTCTCTGTTTTTGACCATGCGGTATTTGGCGGGTGAAAGTATTCAGCCTATTCAGAAGATCATTCAGAAAACCAATCAGATATCACAAAGAAACCTGAATGAACGAATTCCGGTAGCTGATCCAAACGATGAAATCGCCCAGCTTACACGCTCAATCAATGAGCTGCTGGCCAGATTGGAGCAGGCGCTGACCAGAGAGAAGCAATTTACTTCTGATGCATCACACGAGTTGCGGACTCCTCTGGCTGTATTGCGGGGCACACTCGAAGTCTTGATCCGCAAGCCAAGAACGTCGGAGGAATATGTGGAAAAGGTCAAAATGGCTTTGGGAAGTATAGACCGCATGTCGGGGATGATCGATCAGTTACTTTCCCTGGCGCGAGTGGGCAAAGGGGAAATAAGCAGGGAAGAAGTGGAGTTGGTTTCCTTTACAAAGGATTTTGCGCAGCAGGCAGAATTGGATTCAGGCAGGGAAATCACATTGGAAACTAATCTTTCCACACCGCTTTTTATACAGGTCAATGAAAGATCCCTTCAGATGATTTTGACTAATCTCACCCAAAATGCCATCAAATATTCTTCTCCGGATACCAAAATCCTGTTTCAGTTAGGAACTCATGAAGGGTCACCTTACCTACTGATCAGAGATGAGGGAAAAGGGATGGCGAAGGAGTCATTGGATAAGATTTTTGATCCTTTTTATAGAGAGGCTAATGATGCGGTAAATCCTGTTCCGGGCACCGGACTCGGGCTTGCTATAGTAAAGAAACTGGCAACAGAATCAGGAATCCGGGTGGAGGTAGAAAGCGAAAAAGGCAAGGGCAGTACGTTTCGGTTGATTTTTAGCGCTGAGATTTAAGACAATCTTAAGGGAGTTTTTCGGGTGTTGAGATGCCTTTGGGTCATTTTTGTAATTCAATTTGTATTTCCTCTTTACTGCTATTAAAAAGATTGAAGCGTCATAAGTTTTGCTAAACTTTAGCGATGAGGCTACTTCGGTCATCGGTCTTCCGTCTGCTAAAACAAAGAAGGTAGAGCTGCCGGCATGAATGAGGAAAATCATACTCGATCACAACTTCTCGCATGTTAGATAGAATTATACAATGGAGTATTGCCCATAAGCTCATCATCTTCATTTTTATAGCAGCCTGGATAGGTTTTGGGATTTTTGCTTTAGGCAATCTGCCTATAGGTGCTGTACCTGACGTCACCACTAACCAAGTACAGGTGATCACCACTTCCAGAAATCTCGCAACGGAAGACGTGGAAAAATACCTGACTTATCCGGTGGAGCTGGAAATGGCAAATCTCCCGGGAGTGACCGAAATCCGCTCCGTTTCCAAATTTGGACTTTCGGTAGTTACGATTGTTTTCGAAGATAAAATGGGAACTTATCTTCCGCGTCAACTAATTGCGGAGCGAATCAAAATAGCCGAAGAAAGCATCCCTGCAGGTTTTGGCTCGCCGGTAATGGGGCCGATTTCTACTGGACTTGGAGAGATTTTCCAGTATGTGATCGATGTAGAGCCGGGCTATGAGAGCAAATATGACATTACTGATCTGCGTACCATTCAGGATTGGGTGGTCAGGAGACAGCTTTCGGGAATTGAAGGGGTAGTGGAAGTGAATACCTGGGGCGGTTTTCTGAAGCAATATGAGGTAGCCATTAATCCGGAGCGACTCAGGGGTATGCAGCTTGACATCGCTGAGGTCTATCATGCTGTGGAACAGAATAACTCCATAGCCGGTGGCGGATACATAGAAAAAACCAACGAAAGCTTTTTTATCCGTGGGGAAGGATTGGTGTCGAGCTTGGACGATATAAGGAATATAGTAGTAGAGGTAAGGAATGGATCTCCTGTATATATCCGTGATATCGCTGAAGTAGGCTTTGGTCATGCGAATAGATTTGGTGCGATCACCGCAAACGGTGAAGGGGAAAAAGTGCTGGGGCAGGTGATGATGCTGAAAGGAGCTGATTCCAAAGGGACGATTGATCGGGTGAAGGAGAGATTGGAAGAAATGAAGACTTCCCTTCCGGAGGGTATTGTCATCAATGGGTTTTTGGACAGGTCGGAGTTAATAGGGAAAACCACATTCACGATTGCCGAAAACCTGATATTGGGTTGTCTGATCGTGGTTTTTGTGGTGGTGTTACTTCTGGGGAACTTACGCTCTGGATTGGTCGTAGCTTCAGTGATTCCGCTGAGTTTGCTTTTTGCGCTTTCGATGATGTACATCTTCGGAGTCGATGCCAATCTGATGAGTTTGGGTGCGATTGACTTTGGGATTATCATCGATGGCGCAGTGATTATTGTTGAGTTCATTGCCTTCCAGTTTACCAGGGCAGATCATCAGCTGGCGGGATTGTCCAAGTCTCAAAGACAGGCAAAGAAAGATGAGATTTCATTTACAGGAGCCTCCAAAATGATGCATTCTGCGGTTTTTGGACAGATCATTATTATCATTGTTTTTATTCCGATTTTATCCCTGACAGGTGTAGAGGGAAAGATGTTTCGTCCGATGGCTGAAGTTTTTTCCTTTGCCTTGATCGGTGCAATGATTCTGGGGTTGACCTACGTTCCGGTAGTCTCAGCATTATTTCTCAAGACCACACCTCCAGGTCCAAAAAACATTTCCACCAGAATAATCAATGGGCTGAACAGGCTTTATGGACCGGCGATTACCTGGGCTTTGAATCATACCAAGGCGGTGCTAATTACCGCTTTTGGGTTGTTGGTTGGAGCGGTTTTTCTTTTCACTTCCATGGGGGCTGAGTTTGTTCCTACCCTGGATGAAGGGGATTTCGTGATTCAGCCTGTGTTGAAAACGGGTACTACACTGACCAACACGGTGGCAACTGTCACGGAGATAGAGAAAATCTTAAAAGAATTTCCTGAAGTGAATCAGATAGTGACCCGAATCGGTGCTGCCGAGATCCCTACAGATCCCATGTCAATGGAGGAGAGTGATGTGATCGTGACATTGAAACCCCGTTCGGAATGGACTACAGTAGAAACCAAGGATGAGCTTGCTGATAAATTCAAAGAAGCTCTGGAAGTCATTCCTGGGATGGAATATGAATTTACCCAGCCAATAGAAATGCGCTTCAATGAACTTATTACGGGTGTACGTGCCGATTTGGCAATTAAGGTTTTCGGTGAGGATCTGGACGTGCTACTGAAAACAGCTCAGGAAATCGAAGCTGCCATACAGGGTGTAGAAGGTGCCGCGGATATTATTTTGGAGAAAGTAGACGGTCTTCCACAGATGAAAATCGAGTACAACCGTGGCAAAATAGCCAAGTTCGGGTTGAATATTTCTGATCTGAACGAGGTCGTGACCATGGGGTTTGCAGGGATGACTGCAGGGACTGTCTTCGAAGGAGAGAAGCAATTTGATTTGGTGGTGAGATTTGCGGAGCCTTTCCGCAAGGATATCAGACACCTGGAGCAGGCTTCTATCCAGCTTCCTAATGGTGGCTCGGTTCCGCTTTCCGAATTGGCAACCATCAGCTATACCAAAGGCCCTGCGAAGATCTCCCGGGACAATACCAACCGAAGAGTGGTAATCGGGGTGAATGTACGAAACCGTGACTTACAGTCTGTGGTAAATGATATTCAGGGAATTATAGCGAGCCAAATTGATCTTCCCGAAGGCTATAGAGTAGATTATGGAGGACAGTTTGAGAATCTCCAAAAGGCCAGAAATAGGCTGATGATCGCTGTTCCGATTGCCTTATTTCTGATTTTCGTGCTGCTTTATTTTGCATTTTCTTCTACCCGGGATGCGCTGATGATTTACTCTGCGATTCCGCTTTCGGCAATAGGAGGAATAGTGCTTCTGTGGATTAGAGATATGCCGTTCAGTATTTCCGCCGGTGTGGGATTCATTGCGCTTTTTGGCATAGCCGTGCTGAACGGAATCGTGCTTATAGAACATTTCAAATCCATGGAGTCCCATTACATCAATCTTAAGGACTTGGTGATAAAAGGTGCAAAGGAACGCTTGAGACCTGTATTACTTACTGCTTCGGCCGCTGCATTGGGCTTTTTGCCGATGGCAATTTCTAATTCCGCAGGGGCTGAAGTGCAGCGGCCGCTTGCCACGGTGGTGGTGGGCGGGTTGATTTCTGCTACGTTCCTGACCTTGATCGTGCTTCCGGTTCTCTATGTGTTGTTTAAAACCAAATCCGGGCCGTCTTCTTCACCCAAAAAAGTGCTGGCCTCTTTGGTGCTGATTTCAATGTGCACTTTTGCCGTGCAGGCACAGGAGTCTCCGCTTACATTTGAGCAAGCGATAGAGCTGGGGTTGGAGAGAAATCTCACCATAAAGGCCGCTGACAAGTCGCTTGAGATGGCCACTGCCAAAATAGGACAAGGCTGGAATCTGGACAAGACGAGTATTTATTATGCGGAGGACAAAAATGACATCGCCGAAAACGGGATTTATAACAGAAAGTGGGGATTGAGTCAAAGTTTTGCTTTTCCCACACTTTATGGAGCGCAGAAAAATGCATTGGAATCTGGGGCAGAAATGCAACTCAACCAATTTGACCTTAAAAAGAGAGAGCTTGAGGGACAGATCAGCAAAAGCTTCATTACGGTAAAGTACTGGCAGGAACTGATAGAAAACTATGGGTATCTGGACTCACTCTATGCTGAATTTACACGTGCAGCTACACGAAAGTTTGAAACTGGGGAAAGTAATTACCTGGAGAAGTTGACGGCCGAAGGCAAGCGACAGGAAATCAGTCTTAAGAGTAGTGAGGCCAATGAAAACTACCTGATGGCTCTGGATCAGTTGAAATTATTGCTGAATTGGGAAGGAGAGCTGGTACTGGCTGAAGAAGATGTTTCATTGGACTCTTTTCTATCCGAAGACTGGTCAGTACATCCCGGAGTGCAATATTATGAAAGTGCTGTCAATCAGTCTGTATATCAGATTCAGGCTGAAAAGCGTAAGCTACTTCCGGATATCAATGTGGAGGTATTCCGCGGTACCAATCCGGGCGCAAATGCCAAAGTTTATCCAGGGTTTCAGGCGGGTATTGCTGTTCCTTTGTTTTTTGGAGCTCAAAAAGCCCAAATCAAAGCCAGTGAGTACCAGCAGCAAAAAATCCAGCTTGAAGCGGAGCAGTACAGAAATCAACTGGAAAGCCGAGCGCAGCAGTTGCATCGCCAGCTGGATCAGAATATACGCGTCATAAATTATTATGAAGCTGAAGGCAAAACGCTTTCGGTTCAAATCCTGGAACAAGCCCAACGCTCCTACCAGGAAGGAGAAATTGATTTTCTCCAATACGTACAGCTGATGGAGAATTCCAGGACGATTACCCTCCAATACCTGCAGAGCAAATTTGCCTATCAACAAACTATTTTGGACATCAACTACCTTCTGAACTGATGAAGAATTTCCCTATAAAATCAATCCTTAATGCCTCACTTTTGGCGAGCAGTCTGTTGCTCTTTCAATGCAACGGATCAGACAGCTCAGAGAATGAGGGAGTGGAAGTGGAAGCAGGAACATCCTCGGGCCCTTTTATTAGGGTTTCCCAGAAGCAGTTTGAGACGATGAAAATGAAATGGGGACGCCCAAAGCTGGAGGAATTCTCAGAGGGGCTGTCTGTGCAGGGCATGGTGAAAGTTCCCGTGGAGGGAGTTCAGGAGATTTCGGCTTTTTTTGGAGGCTATGTCAGTGGGTTGAATAAGCTGGAGGGCGAACCGGTACGAAAAGGGGAAGTACTTTTCTATCTGGAAAACCCTGATTTTATCCGATTGCAGCAGGATTTCCTGGAGACAACTAGCCAGTTGGGATATTTGAAAGCGGAATATGAGCGCCAAAAGACCCTGTATGGGGAGCAGATTTCTGCCCAAAAAATCTACCTGAAAGCGGAGGCGGACTATCAGGGATCCAAAGCCAAGGCAGAAAGTTTGAAGCGTCAGTTGGCGATGATCAATATCAATGCAGATCAGTTGAAACCGGAAAATATTCAGTCAAAAGTCCCTGTGCTGTCGCCTATTTCGGGCTTTGTGGATGGAATTCACTTGGTACAGGGTTCATTTTTGTCAGTTGGGGGCAAGGCCATGACCATCATTAGCAAAGAACATTTGCATATAGAATTGGTGATTTTCGAGAAGGATGCGGCGAATATCCATAAGGGGCAGAAAGTACAGGTTTCCATTCCTGATCTGCCTGGAAGAACTTTCGAGGCCGAGGTGTTTGTAGTGGGCCAGTCGATCAATACTGAGCGTCAGATCAATGTGCATGCACATATGCTGAATGAAAAAGAAGGGGAAATGCTCGTCCCGGGGATGTTTTTGGAGGCAAAACTGATCCAGGATCCCAAAGAAGCTTGGGTGGTTCCTGTGACTGCTGTGGTGGTATCCGAGGGAGAAAGCTATGTGCTGGTGCAGCGGGAAAAAACCGAGACCGGTTTCAAATTGGAGAAAGTGGTAGTGAAAACAGGAATTGAAAGTGATGGGATGATAGAGGTATTGCCGAATGAGTTTCATGATGGAAATACGGTTATTTTGACGCGTGGAGGCTTTAATCTGCTGCCTTAGG
>CBFGUY010000105.1:0-14433 GCA_965651895.1 uncultured Algoriphagus sp.
GTTACCTGAAATTCATCGTAAAGATAGTCCGCTCATTTGGGATGGAAGTTACCTCCAGACTGCCTTTGTGAAGGTTCATGATCTGCCTTGAGATTGCCAGGCCAATACCACTCCCGGTCTTTTTGGTAGAATAAAATGGTACAAAAATCCGCTCCAAAGCTTCAGGGATTATTCCCGGACCAAAGTCTTCTACCTGTATCATCAAGCCAAGATCACCCTGTCCAATGGCAGATAGCCAAATGGTACGATCAGCTTGATTCTGTAAGGATTCGGAGGCATTTTTCACCAAATTGATCAAGATCATGGTGATCTGATCCGGGTCACAATGGATATCCAAGTCTCCGGGATGTACCTTGGTTTCTACTTTTACCTCAGCGGCTTTTAAGTCCTCCTTCATCAGATTTAGTACATTTTCAAACAGCTGCCTGACTGGCATGGTAACTTTCTTCGGAGCCGGAATATTGGTGTAGTCCCGGTAGGCGTTTACGAAATTCACCAGCCCCCTGCTGCGATTGGCAATGGTATCCAAGCCTTCCTGCATATCTATAAACCCATCTTTTTTAATCAAAAAGCCCTCTTGCTGGACGTAACTATCCTCATCAAGAATAGTACGGAGTGATTCTACCAAACTGGAAATCGGTGTGATGGAATTCATGATTTCATGCCTGAGCACCTTGGTCAGGTTTTGCCAGGCTTCGAGTTCGTTTGACTGGAGTTCAGCATTGATGTTTTGGAGTGAGAGCAAGGTCCAGCTTTGCCCCCCCATTTTGAGCGAAGTGGACTGTATGATCAGGTGAAGGGATGTATTTACCTTTTTTGAGATACGCTGTCCAGGCTTCATTTCCAGTACTTCAGTGAGAAGTGTGGGAGAGAGTTTTCCCAAATCAGTGATGTCCCGAAACTGAGGGATTTGCAGCAAGTGCTTTGCGGAGTTGTTGATCACGCCGATTTTCCCTGCATCGTTGAATGATATGATTCCGGTATTGATATGTTGGATTATGATCTGAAGAAACAGCATCTGCTCTTCCTTCTCCGCCCGGGTTTGCTTGAACACTTCCATTACCTCATTGAAAGAGGTATTTACTTCCCTGAATGAATTTCCCATTTTGCTATCGGAAGTGAAGGAGCTGGAAAAATCCGCATACCGGATGGAGTCCAGGAAACGGGCAAGTTTATGGTTGATGGAGTTCACATAGTAGATCATTTCTCCGATCTGCATGAGGGCTATCAAGGCCAAAATAGCGGGAGCCAGCCACAAGTCCTGGCTATAATACAACCAAAGCCCAAGGTATAGATTAAGGATGATTCCAATGATTCTTAGGCTTACGCCAAAAGAAAACCGTTTATAAACCATATTTCTCCAATCTGCGATAAAGCGAGGATCTGGTAAGTCCCAGTTCTTCAGCCGCTCTGGTAATGTGTCCGTTGTGTTTTTGTAAGGCTTTGCGGATAAGGATACGTTCCACATCTTCAATATTCAGATGCTCTAGGCTTACCGACTCATCCTGACGCTCAGGCTGCGCCATTTTTTGCAAAAACAGATCCTCTGGCTGAAGCACATTATGATTTGACATGATCACTGCGCGTTCTATGCTATGTTGTAGTTCACGGATATTGCCTGGCCAGTGGTACTTGGTCATCCGTTTTATCAGTGGTTCAGAGGCTTTTCGGATGTCTTTATTGTACTTTTTAGAGTAAAACGTAATGAAATGATCTGCCAAAAGCGGAATGTCTTCCACACGTTCCCGCAGCGGGGGAAGTTGGATTTCAATGGTATTGATACGGTACAGCAGATCCTGCCGGAAACCATTTTCATAGATCATATTGTGAATTGGCATATTGGTGGCAGAGATCAGGCGGATATTTACATCCACAGGTCTGTTTGCTCCCACACGTGTTACTTCCCGGTTTTGCAGAGCAGCCAGAAGCTTAGACTGTAGCGCAAGGGGGAGATTTCCTATTTCATCCAAGAAAAGCGTTCCCTTATGCGCCTGCTCAAATCTTCCTGCCCGATCCTCCTTGGCATCTGTAAACGACCCTTTTTTATGTCCGAAAAGCTCTGATTCGAAAAGCGTCTGCGTGATGGATCCCAGATCCACTCCTACAAATGCTTCCCTGTTCCTTTTGGAATGACGGTGTATCGCACGGGCAATCAGCTCTTTTCCCGTTCCGTTTTCTCCCAAAATCAGTACATTGGCATCAGTCACGGCTACCCGCTCAATTGTCTCAAACACCTTCTGCATAGTCTCGCTTTGGCCAATAATGTCCTTGAACTTATTGTCTATGTCCTGCTGCATGGTCTGCTTCTGGTCACGGAGTAGATCAACTTCCATTTTCTTTTTGCGAAGCTGCAAGGCAGAATTCAATGTTGCGAGCAGACGCTCATTTTCCCATGGCTTTAAGACAAAGTCCGTAGCCCCCTCCTTAATAGCTTTCACCGCCAGGTTCACATCCCCATAGGCAGTAATCAACACTACCACCGCAGAGGGGTCAAGCTCAAGGATACGATCCAGCCAATAGAATCCTTCCTGTCCGGAACTTACATCTTTGGTGAAATTCATATCCAGCAGAATCACATCATAGGATTCATTGTGGGTGAGGATGGGAAGTAGGTCGGGATTGGTCTCGGTATCCACTTGGGAAAAATGCCGTTTAAGAAAAATTTTTGCTGCCTTGAGAAGGTCTTCATTGTCATCTACAATAAGAATTTTGCCTGTTCTTTGCTCGCTCATAGTAAAAAGGAATTTAAAAAGCCCGGAAACCTATCCTGCCTGTGCCATGCTCTTGTTCCAAAAGCATACCGAAACGTGTGACATTCCAAATTTGCCAAAAAACGTTTGATTTCGGACAATCCAAGCATGTTTTTTAGAAATGTACTTCTGCTACTCGCCAGGTTAGGACTATACGACTTTGAATTGTTTTGTTCGCTTGCGGACGATAATGTTCGCGATTCTAGAATGGTCACTGATCAAAATCAACGAAACTAGCCTGTACAGCCGATTTTTTGCATGGCATACCATTTGGCATATGGGTAGCAGCCCGAAAATGGCATTAACACACAATGGATAGAAAAATAGCTAAGAAAACCTGGACCCCTAAGAGAATTGCCTGGATAGCAGGCGGTGTTATTTTAGTTGCCGGTATTGTTTATCAGATTGCATTTGCAGATCATAGATCTACAATGAACGTACAGAAAGACCGCCTGAGCATCGCTACTGTGACCAAGGGGGAATTTACAGATTACATTTTGGTCTCCGGGCAGATAGAGCCTGCGCAGACGTTCTTCTTGGATGCGGTAGAAGGTGGGATGGTAGGACAGATCGTACGGGAATCCGGTGCTCTGGTGGAAGTGGGAGATACGATTCTGGTGATGGCAAATTCCAATTTGCAGCTGGATGTCATGCAGCGGGAAACTATGTTGTATGAGCAAATCAACAATCTGCGTCAAACCCGGCTTTTTCTGGATCAAAATGACTTAAACCAGCAAGGACAGCTTGCTGAGATAGATTATCAGATCAGTTTGCTGGAGCCTCAGTATAAAAGATTCAAAGAACTTCATGAGAAAAAGCTGGTCTCTGACCGGGAATATGAAGAGGTGGCGGAGCAATACGAGTACAATCTGAAAAGAAGGGAATTAACTTATAAATCCTATAAGAGTGATTCTGTCGCCAGGGCATATCAACTTGCCCAGCTTCGCCAGTCAGAGGGAAGAATGAACGCCTCTCTGGATGGAGTGGGTCAGATCTTGAATAACCTGGTGATCAAAGCGCCTATTGCAGGTCAGTTGGCCATGGAGCAGATCGAAGTAGGACAGTCTATCAACTCCGGTGCCCGGTATGGTCAGATAGATGTGCTGGACGAGTTTAAGGTGCGGGTGCCTATAGATGAACTGTATTTGCCCAGAATAGGGCAGGGGCTGCAGGGCAAGTTTACACTCAGTGGCGTGGATCATGAACTGGAAATCACCAAGATTTATCCCACCATTACCAACGGTAGGTTTGAGGTAGATATGAGGTTTACAGGCGAAAGCCCAAAGGGAATCAGAAGAGGACAGAGTGTGAGAATCAGATTGCAGCTAAGTGATAGTGAGCAGAGTTTGCTCTTGCCAACTGGCGGTTTCTTTAAGGATACAGGCGGAAACTGGGTGTTTGTGATCAACTCTTCAGGCAATGCAGAAAAGCGGAATATCAGACTTGGAAACAAAAACCCTGAATATTATGAGGTACTGGAAGGCTTGGTGGAAGGCGAGAAAGTAATCGTCAGCGGCTATGAGAATTTCGGGAAGAATGAGGTGTTGGAGCTTAAGTAGGC
The DNA here is from genome assembly GCA_965651895.1 of uncultured Algoriphagus sp. GTDB lineage: Bacteria > Bacteroidota > Bacteroidia > Cytophagales > Cyclobacteriaceae > Algoriphagus. Next base: position 4,312 of record CBFGUY010000105.1, read on the forward strand.
GGGAGACCGAAGGCGGGAGATGGGAGACCGAAGACGGAAGACGGAGAAAAGACTTGTTGATAGGCGGAAAATAGTGGGAGTTCGTCATTGCGAGTGAGGAACGAGCGAAGCAATCTTTCTCTCTTCACCTAACAGATTGCTTCGGGGGCAGAAAGACCATATTGATTTGATAATAGAATAACCCCTCGCAATGACGCTAAAGGCAAAGAATGTGATTATCGAATTTCAAAAAAACATAAAATACTAATAATTAGGGCTGATCTCCATCGGTCATCCGATATCTAACAACAACAAATATGAACGTAATCAAAACAGTCAATCTCAGAAAAATGTATGCTACCGAAGAGGTAGAGACCACAGCACTGGATAGCATCCAGATCGAAATCAAAAAGGGCGAATTCGTCGCCATCATGGGGCCTTCAGGATGTGGGAAATCCACACTCTTGAATATCCTTGGATTATTGGACAATCCTGATGGTGGCGAATACCATTTTCTTGACAATGAGGTAGCAAAATTCTCTGAGAGACAACGCTCTTCACTTAGAAAAGGAAATATCGGATTCGTATTTCAGAGCTTCAACCTGATCGACGAACTTACTGTATTCGAAAATGTGGAATTGCCACTTCTTTATCTGAAAATCCCTGCGGATGAGCGCAAAACCAGAGTAGAGGAAGTATTGACCCGCATGAATATCATGCACAGGAGAAACCACTTTCCACAGCAGCTTTCAGGTGGTCAGCAGCAGCGTGTGGCCATCGCCAGAGCCATTGTTGCCAAGCCTTCCGTGATCCTTGCCGATGAACCTACAGGTAACTTGGATTCTACCAATGGGGAAGAAGTAATGCGTCTTCTGGAAGAACTCAATAATGAAGGAACCACGATAGTGATGGTAACCCACTCTCCGCATGACGCCAACTATGCACACCGAATCATCAACTTATTTGATGGTAAAGTGGTGACGGAGAATATCAGGGAGCAGTTTCATGTGTAGCTATTGAAAAATTGGAAGATTCTAAAATTGGAAAATTGGTCAACATAACCTTCGCCTTGCGGATCATGTCCAGAACGATTTCTTCCCCTCGGTCTGTGTCCTCACAGACCGAAATAAAATTGGTCTGTGAGCACAGGCCCCGGCGAGGGATCGAAAACCGAAGTGAGCTCCGTCACTGCGAGGTACAGCCTGCCCCGATGAGTCGGGGAAGCAGTCTATCTTGATTTACAGATTGCTTCGCTCGTTCCTCACTCGCAATGACGAATAAATTGAATCTTCCAATTTTCTAATCTTAAAATCAAAAATCATGCTCCGCCATCAACTTACCCTCGCGTTCCGCAGCTTTATGAAGTTCAAAAAGATCTTTGCGATCAATCTGTTTGGGTTGGCGATAGGTCTTACCACTGTGGTTTTGATCCTGCTTTGGGTGAAGGACGAGTTGAGCATCGGACGGTATCATGAGAAGATAGACCGGATCTACGCTGTGATGACAAATCACGATAACAGTGGTGGAATCGTCACAATCGGAATTACTCCAGGTGATATGGCGGAAGCAATGAAAGCAGAGCTTTCCCAGGTAGAATTGTCTGCGGGAACCTCTCCGTACATCGAAGGAGTTGCATTTCAACAGGGTGACACCAAGATGTCAGGAGCGGGTTTGTTTGTGGATCAAAGCTATTTTGAAATGTTCTCTGTGGATTTTGTGGAGGGAAACCCTAGCCAGGTTATGACAGGCATCAATAATCTGGCGATTTCGGAGACTATGGCGACCAAGCTCTTCGGCTCACCAAAAGAAGCGATTGGTAAATCTGTGAAATGGCAGGTTTACGATTTTCAGAATGAGGTAGAAGTGACGGGAGTTTTCAAGGATATTGGAGCTATGGATGCGGATAAGCAGGATTACTTCTTGTCCTTTTCCTATTTCAAACAGATGCTCGGTGATGGCGTACACTGGGATAATTATAATGCTTCCACCTATGTACTCCTTCGCCCGGATACAGATGTGGAAGCTTTCAATGAACGGATTTCAGGTTTTATTAAAGCCAAAGAAGCGGGTAGTAATGTGTCAGCTTTTGTGCAACCCTATGGAGATACGTATCTGTACGGTACTTACGAAGATGGGAAAGTAGCAGGAGGAAGGATCAGCTATGTCAAACTTTTTTCAGTGATCGCACTCTTTATTTTGATCATTGCCTGCATCAATTTTATGAATCTGACCACGGCGAGATCGATGAGTAGGGTAAAGGAAATCGGTGTCAAAAAATCCATGGGAGCAAGCCGGGGAGGTTTATTCAGTCAGTTTATGGTCGAGTCACTGGTGCTCACTTTTTTGGCATTGATACTGGCGGTGATACTAGTTTATGTTTTACAACCCTTTTTCAATCAGGTTACATCCAAGACGCTAAGTTTGGCTTTAGAGTCTGAACTGATCTTGATTTTATTGGCAATAGGTATTGCGACAGGCTTCTTGGCAGGTATTTATCCGGCAGCCTACCTATCCAAGTTTAAGCCCGTGGACGTGATGAAATCATCCGTGAAGGGAAGCTTTGGCGAGTTGCTGGCGAGAAAAGGCCTGGTGGTTTTCCAGTTTGCGATTTCTCTTATGCTGATCATAGGGATCTCGGTGATCGGCAAGCAGATGTCATTTATCCAAAACCAAAATCTTGGATACAATCAGAGTCAACTACTTCAGATAAATGCCTCCGGTGTTCATCCCAATCAGCTGGACTCATTTTTGGCAGAGCTGAAAAATAGTCCGGGTGTAGAAGATGCTTCCAGTTTGAGTCATCCCTTGGTCGGATTGCGTAGTTCTACCATTGGTCTTACCTGGGAAGGGAAAAATCCCGACGAACAGGTAAAATTCGAAAACATAACAGTCAATATGGGCTTGGTAGAGACTATGGGGATGGAACTGGTCGATGGAAGGGCTTTTTCTCCGGACTTTGGAGAAGAAAATTCTAAGATAATTTTAAATGAAGCAGCTGTCCGTACGATTGGCTTTGAAAATCCTGTTGGGCAGATTGTAAATCTCTGGGGTGAAGATAAAGAGGTGATTGGAGTGCTCAAGGATTTCAATTTTGAGTCATTGAAAGAAAATGTCAAACCCGCATTCCTGAAGTATGATCCGGGTTTTGCCGAAAAGATCATGGTAAGAATCGGAGCACAGAACCAACAGGAAACCATTGCAGGAATCGATGGGCTTTTTGTGAAGCAAACTGGTCAGCCTATGGATTATTCCTTTATGGATGAGGACTATCAGTCACTGTATGTGTCCGAGCAGCGGGTTTCCAAGCTTGCAAAATACTTCGGGGTGATGGCTATTTTCCTGAGCTGTCTAGGACTGGTAGGGTTGGCGGCATTCACTGCCGAAAAGCGCAAAAAGGAAATTGGTGTCCGCAAAGTAATGGGTGCTTCCACCTTCGGAATATTGAGATTGGTGTCCAAGGATTTCGTGCAGCTTGTTCTGATATCGATCGCCATTGCAGTGCCTTTGGCTTGGTATTTTGCTGATAATTGGCTGAAAACCTATGCGTATCAGACAAGTCTGAGTTGGTGGATATTCGCCGGATCTGGAGTCTTGTTGGTATTTATCGCGGTGATTACCGTGGGAGCGCAGGCATATAAAGCCGCTTCTGCAAATCCTGTGAATTCACTGAAAAGCGAGTGATCGGTATCAAGTAGCAAGATCAAGTAGCAAGTATCAAGACATAAGTATCAAGATAGTAGAGACTAGAATCAAGAGACAAGAAGTTTGTATCATTGCGAACGACGAAGGAGTGAAGCAATCTCATTGTAACTAACTTCAAATTAGCGTAGCAAGCACCATTAAAATCCCTTCAATCAATAGTAAATAGTCACTTTGCCATTTTTTTAATTGATGGTTTAGAATGGGGAATTCTGGACAAAATAGGTAACATGTTAACCATTGATACTCAATACCGCATTCTCCAGCTTGTAATCAGTCCGTTTTCAACTGTGAATAAAAAATCAGCTTTGTTTGTGTATCCTCGGCTAGAATATTGACCTCTCACTACAACTTGGTTTCCGTCAATGATAGTGTATTCAGGTTTTTTAATCTTGCCTTGGCGACTGATAATATCGCTTTCTATCCACTTAGCCGTTTCTTCAGCTGTTTTCATTTTGCCATCTGCTCCATAAGCTTGGGTGGCGGTAGGTGCAAATTGCGCTCTAATAAGCTTAGCATCTTCGACTTCCATAGCTTCCATTAAAGCCTTTACAGGTTTTAGTAAGTTTTCGTCTCGCATAGTTGTTGTATTAGATAGTTGAATTTAGTTTGCTTTTTGAATATTTGCAACCTATCCGATTAGTGAAGTATATGCACTTATTCTGCTTATATCCGTCTAAAAATTGCCTTTGATCTCCCCCGAAAAGCTACCAGAAACATTTCGATGATTTTAGTTTGAAAGGGAAGTAGGGGGATTTTGAAAGCTAAAGTCAGAAAGCTGAAATGGAAAGCAATGGGTTGGAATGTTTAATGATAGATCTGTGGAAAGTGGTCTTGTTAACTACACAATCCCCAGATAAACAGAATCCGACAAGTCTCGTTTTTTCGTCCAGGGTTTTTCTTGGCTGAAGGCAATCCAGGCATGCCATTTGGTATTTTTAAGAATTGGTGACACGGGAAGAAGGTGATTTTCTTTGTCTCTTGTATTGCCCATAAATTCCCATACAGTTCCGCTACCTTCATACGAAAGCAAGAAAACAAATACATGATCATAGGGAGTTGCCGCTGCCTGCCAGGAATTGTTTGTCCAGGAGAATTTTATTCCCTCAGGAACCCGCTCCACTTTAGGATCTTGGGTCCCCAAGAGACTTCCCCGACTTACTTTCACCAAGCTGATATCCAGTACTTTTGATGCTGAGGTTCCTACAAATTTGAAGGAGTTTTTCATAGTATAAGATACCGCGGCATGGTAAGGTCTGCTTGCGCCATTTTCGAGATTCTGATAGCCAAAGCGTAAAATATGGGTGATTTTTTTTAGGAATTTATGTGCTTGGGTATTGACCGACTGGGAGTGGCGCTTTCTTTCAGATGTTCTGGCTTTGGTGCCAGTAAATAGGCCACCTTCCATCACCAAATCCCGGAAAATCCCTGGCACAGCCTAAAATGTGGATAACTTTTTGGCTTTCACCCAAAATATACCCTGTGCAGGAGGGACGAGCGTTAAAAATCTCTTCGGTGAAGAGATTTAGCGAAGTAGCCAGCCTGCGTGATGGGATGGTGTCATTTTTTTCCTTTTCTTGCGTACAGCCTTTTAATTATTGAAATCGAAGATCCCGATGTTTTAATCCCGAGAACAAAGTGATTCGGTAAGCAAAGCGATATCGGGAACGACCAACCTACTTCGTACTCTTTAGCCCATCTAGAGCAGAGCCAAGCGCCCTCTCTCTTCAGGAGAGGGTTGGGGTGAGGTAGGAAAGCCAATTGCAAATTGATAAGAATGTCAGGGCAGGACAGGACGTCAAGAAATCTTCCAGAAGAAGATTTTAGTCATGGGCCAGCTTGTAGGAGGACTGAGCGTTTAGGATTAGTCCGGTGGACTAATCTAGCGAAGGGCCAGTTTGTAGGAGGACTGAGCGTTTAGGATTAGTCCGGTGGACTAATCTAGCGAAGGGCCAGTTTGTAGGGTAGGCAAATCCCCCCCAGTCGACACAAGCGATTTGACTATGCCGAGCGGGAATTAACGATACATTAAAAATAGTTTACAGACTTTGACAAAGGAACTCTACATATTTAGTGGACTTGGAGCAGACGAGAGAGTTTTTCAAAAACTTGACTTTTCTGGCTTCAAGACAACTTTTGTAAAATGGATTGTTCCGCAAGACAAAGAAACAATTGAACATTACGCAACACGGCTTCTTGACCAAATCTCGGCAACAAATCCAACTCTAATTGGACTTTCATTCGGTGGTCTTATTGCTGTTGAAGTGGCTAAACAAATTGATACCCAAAAAGTAATTTTAATTGCTTCTGCTAAAACAAAAAGTGAAATTCCATTTTACTATCGTTTCGCTGGGCGACTTGGACTTCACAGACTTTTGCCAACAGGACTTTTAAAAAGCTCAAACTTTGTCACAAACTGGTTTTTCGGGACCAGCTCGACATTTGAAAAGCAGCTATTAAAGCAAATTCTTAATGATACTGACCCGGCTTTTTTGAAGTGGGCAATTGACAAAGTAACATGCTGGACAAACCAAACTCAGACCAAGAATATATTTCATATTCACGGCACAAGCGACAGAATTTTACCTTTGAGTTTTATAAACTGTGACCAGACTCTTAAAAACGGTGGACATTTAATGACACTAAACAAAGCAGACGAATTGAATAACATAATAAAACAACAAATATGACGGACGAAGGAAAAACTAGGCATACACCCGTTTTAAAAAGCGGGAGTTTCCTGCTGTTATGACTGTGAAGTGCTAAAATCCAAGCTTTCCAGATGCTAAAGAAAATCCGTTACAGGAGGTAGTTATTGCTGGCAGCACGATAAGTAGGAAGGAATATGACCAATTATAAATTGGTAAGTATATCAGAGTAGGATAAGGCGTCAAGAAATCCCAGAGGAAGATTTTAACCCCGAGATTTTAATCCCGAGAACGGAGCGATTCGGGAGTGAAACAATTTGCGGGACCAGATTGTAGGGTTGCCAAACTTCATATGGCCTTGATGGAATTTCAAATGTTAGGAGAAGAGATGAACAAAACCAATCTAATTTTCGCTTTTATATTTTTGGGCTCATTCCAGGCATTTGCCCAGAAGGAAATTAACGTATCTACGAACTCCAAGACAGTCGGAGAAAATTTGCTGACCGGTGAATCAGTACAGTCCAAGGAATATACATTTACGGAAAGAGTTCATGATTTTCAAATAGATACGATTAACAATGATATCATCATTCAATTAAGGGGATTGAGGAAAGAAAAATGGCTAGCTAATAAAGGTGAGGTAATCCGATATGACCTTGACAATGATATAGTTTTATGGTTTGATAAAATAGCTTATCAAATAGAAAGCATTCAACAATATGGAGGGATAACGCTACATACCACTGGAGGAAAAAGTTATTGTTTGGATAATCTAACCGGGCAACAACTTTGGGAAGTCAAAAACTCACTGATTTTTGCGGACCCAGTACACAAAATTGGAATTGGATATAAGATTCAACCCGGTAAAGGCAAGGAAAATATACTTGAAGGTATTGACCTGACCACTGGACAATCTATCTGGCAAAGAGAAATAAGTCGGGAATACAGTTGGAATGAGGTCTTCTACTTAAATGATTCAACTTTACTGATTGGAGCATCTGGACTCCATACTCTAAAAATCTTTGATGGAACAGGGTGGGATTACAATACCATAACAGGGAAGAAAGACTACACAGCCTCAGCAATAGGAACCGGATTGGGAATTGCTGCTGGATTATTGACGGGAACCTATGCGGTGCCGACAGGTCACAACCTTGTCAGAGACGTGGTTTCCAATGTGCTTGTGGATAGCTTGAATATTTATTTTGCATCAAAGGAACACCTGGTCAAACTAAATAGAGAAGGAAAAGCTATGTGGCAGAATAATCTTCCCAATGATTTAACCAGTAACTCCCGGATATTTAAGTTCGATAATCAGCTTTTGATGGTAAACAGAGGGTATGCCTACATGGGCGATCGTCAACTTAATTTTGGAAAACCTTTTATTGCATCTTTTGACATTGACACCGGCGAACAAAAATATTTGGTGACAGTAACAGATGAGAAAAAGGATATTATTCAAGGGATTGATCAAAAAGATGAAGAATTGCTATTTGTCTTCAATGATCATGTTTCCAAATACTCAATACCCCATGGGCAACTGATTAATGACCAGCAGTTCAATAGTGAAGAATACGGAGGACTAAACTACTTCATCGGTGAACAGGTTTTTGTTCAAAGAGATTCATTGTTCCTCAATTTACCGAACTTGGATCCCACCAAACACTATCTATATACCAAGGATGGAAGGGTTCTGGTTCTAAATTCAAACTTAAAGGTAGAGGGTGAGGTAGAAGCAGAAGATTTTTACATCTACTATTTAAAACGGGGTGACAAGCGGTTCATTGCCAAGGATAATCAAACTTACGTGATTGATTTAGATGGTAAAAAGATAGCCAGATTTTCAGCATCACACAGATCAACTTTCTTAAACGGAAAACTTTATGATGCACAGGAAATGAGCTTTTTAGAAATTGAACTTAAAAACATATTGATCAATAAAGCACCCTGACATTATGTGTGAAATCATAGCTGGGCAAGGAAAACGTACATCTACAAATTCATAGTAATTATTAATTGAAACGTTTCGTTCCGAAACCCGTCCGAATGTAAAGATCGAAACAGATATTGCCAATTTCTTCAATAACATGAAATTCTCTTTAGTAACACTTTTTCTGTTTTTTGCTGGTTCTCAACTGATCGCTCAAAATAACCAATCAGACACCTTAACAGGTAAACACGATCAAGTCATACTGGTGAATCAAGAAGTTCCTCCCCAATTTCCCGGCGGTAATGATTCACTACGGGCATTTATTGAATGTAACAACAATTGGAAAGTAGGCCGAGAAACTATTGTAGGAAAGGTTTTCGTTGAATTTATAGTCGAAAAAGATGGGAGTGTGACAAACATTAAAGTATTAAAAGGCTTGAACGAATCTTGTGATGAAGAAGCCAAACGAATTGTAAGCATTCTACCCAAATTCAAACCTGGGGAACAATCAAACGTTCCTGTAAGAATGCGAATGGTTCTCCCAATAACTTTTGATGGGATGAAATATGAACAGAAGTGTGATTCCTTGGAACATCAACAATGCTGAACACTCTATAAAACCATTTGCCAAATGGAGAAAAAAAATCAGTAAAAGCCTTTCCAAGAAAAACATAGAACATCATTTGATTTTGCTCTCAATACTGCAAATATCAAGGTGTCAATTTTTTCGAGTTTTTAACGCCTGGGAAGAAAAGCCTCTATGAAAATATTCACACCTAGTTTTTAGTCCCAAATATTTGCTAAATTTGGGACGAATTTAAATCAATGGAAAGACCACAAGTTGAAAATAGGATTGCAGAAGCACTAAAAACTTACCCAAAGGGTAGCGTTCTCTTTGTGGACGACTTCTTAGACTATGGAAAACCCGAAAGCGTCAAGAAAGCCTTGTTACGGCTGAAAGAAAAGGAAATCCTTGCTCGACTGGCTCACGGCATTTACCTATATCCCAAAGTTGACAAAGAACTTGGTGTCCTCTTTCCATCTACCCAAGAAATAGCCAAAGCCATTGCAAGACGGGATAAAGCGAGAATTGTTCCGACAGGGGTTCAAGCGTTGAACAAATTGGGGTTATCTACGCAAGTTCCTTTGAAAGTGGTTTACCTGACTGATGGAGCAGCAAGAACCGTAAAAGTTGGCAAGCGAACCATAACATTTAAAAAGACAAGCCCGAAGAACCTTTTAGTAAAAGGGGAAATAAGCGGTTTGGCTATTCAGGCACTCAAAACCATTGGTCAAAATAAGATAGATGAAAAAACAATAGAAAAAATCCAAACCATTTTAAAGAATGAAATGAAAGAGAACATCATAAACGATGCGAAACTATCCCCTGCTTGGATTAACAAAATATTAATGCAAGTAATTGACTTGCATTGAGGGACTCGAAATGATGAACACAAATTGGCTAACACTATCAAAGGAAAGAAGGATTGAAATTCTCAACCAGGCAACAGAATTAACAGGTTTGCCAGACATTGCCATTGAGAAAGATTGGTGGGTATCATTATGTTTAAATGCTTCATTTTCTTTGCCATACAGCAAACATATTGTATTCAAAGGTGGAACATCTTTGAGCAAGGGATGGGATTTGATAGAGCGATTTTCAGAAGATATTGACTTGGCAATTGACCGCAAGTTTTTTGGATTTGAAGGAGATATAAGCAAAACACAAATAAGAAAACTTAGAAAACAATCTTGTGAATTCATTTCAACAGAATTTCTTAAAGGCTTGACTCAGACTTTGACGGAATGGGCGGCAATAACAGAATGTAAGCTTTTTGCACAGCCCGTAACAGATTCAGACAAAGA
>CBFGUY010000106.1:0-14321 GCA_965651895.1 uncultured Algoriphagus sp.
TCACCTGATCAAGGCCAGGCTTAGTCTTAGGAGTTATTTAACCTAGGTTTGAGGGAGTGGTTGGATGTCCGGTGTCAGGTGTGTGCAGCTCCGTCTGGTTCAAGTCTCCGTCTGGTTCAAGTCTTCAGACTTGGACCTGCGATAATGAAGTCTCACGACTTCTATTTCAATTTCACAACATAGCAGTCTGAAGACTGCATTGAAGAAGGCACAAGTCCTGAGACTTGCGCCAACTGCGCTGGATGCTCTAGTTCTTCAGACTTGGACTTAACTTGCCCCGTCTGGTTCAAGTCTTCAGACTTGGACCAAAGTAAGATTTGCGCCAAGTAGCTACTTGATCCTACTTCCGGCAGGCTAGCTTGACTCTTGGTTCTAAAATCTTGACTCTTGGTTCTGAACTCTTGGTACTTACTTCACACTTCTCTAATCTCTAAAGATTGGAATAGTTATTGAACAGGGGTCATTTCTTTTGATGACTGTCTATGAAAATACGTTTTACGCTCTTCCCACTCCTATTCTTTGCCTGCATGTCCTTTGCCGAGGCCCAGCGCTATGGCACCGCGGTGGGATTGAGGTTTGGCAACAATAACCTATACCGAACTGTAGGTGTCACTGCCCAGCAGAGGATCAGCAAGCGGCTCTCTCTGGAAGGCATGCTACAATCGGATTTTAAGTTGAACACTACCATGTCAGTGCTTTTGGAGAAGCACCATCCCATTATTTCCAAGCGTTTCAATTATTACTATGGCGTAGGCCCCTCCCTGGGTGTGGAAGAAAGTTTTGTGAAAGATCCTGAAAGCAAGCAAATCCTGCATACCTATGGGAACTCCACTGCGGGAATTGACCTTATCGGAGGGCTGGAGCTGACGATGTTGAATACAGTGATTTCACTAGATTATAAGCCCAATATCAACCTGGTAGGCAGGCAAGAATTCTACAGGGGACAAGTGGGGATCTCCGCACGCATGGTTTTGGTAAAAAGCAAGGAGCAAAAGAAAAGACAAAGAAAGCGTCAAAAAGCCAAAAAGAGAGCTCAAAAAGTACCGTTCAACGAGCAGGTCAACTCAATTTTTCAGAAGAAGAATTAAGCTTCTTTAGACTTCAAATACACTTTCTCATGCAGGTCAGCCCTATTTACCACTGACCTATACCACTTCATCCGTAATATCTGCTTCTCATCCTCTGACAGATAGAAATCAGGATGATCATAGTTTTTGACTTTTTTGACAAGCTCGTAAAGGGAAATGGATGCTGCCACGGAAATATTAAAGCTCTCGGTAAATCCCAGCATGGGAATATGCACCAATCCATCCACATTTTCCTGTACTTCCTGGCTTATGCCCTCATGTTCATTCCCAAACACCAGCGCCAGCTTTTGATCCGGCTCTAAATCATAGATCGAAATAGAGCCCGGTAAAGGGCTTGTTCCATACACTTTATATCCCTTCTCCCTCAAGCTGGAAAAACATTCCTGAACCGCTGAGCCCTCTGGGGTATAATATTTATGCAGATCTACCCACTGTGAGGCTCCACGGGTTACGTAAGGATTGATTTTATATCTGTTTACTTTCTCGATGACATGCACATCCTGAATACCGAAGCAATCGCAGGTGCGCAAAACAGCACTGGCATTATGAGGTTTGAAAATATCCTCCAGCACCACCGTAAGAAAGCGGGTTCTTTGGGCGAGCACCTTTTCCATCACTGCTTTTTTATGCGCTGTAATGTATTGCCCCAAATAGTCTAACCAGCCTTGGTCTATAGTTTCTAAGCGATTTTTCTCCTCCATTTTAAAAAACTGAGGCTACTTAAAACAGCCCCAGTTGATCTTCATCATCTTTATTAACAGATAAGTCTATAGTATCTCCGATTTCCAGCTCATCGTCCGAATCATTTTGATCTCCTTCAGCGTCCTGATCGTTGGAAGATTCAGATTTTTTGGATTCTATCAAACTAAGCTCTTTTACCTGATAGGTGCTTAGCTTATTACCCAGCGCTTTCCAGCCTTTGATGTCAATCAGCATGTCCAGGTCATACTCCATCACTTCTTCTTCCTTGCCTTTGACCAGAGTCACACGGGCCTGAGGCTGCTTCTCTGTAGAAATGAGTTTCAGGTAGGACTGTTTATGATCTGATATGAAATTGAAATTCTTATTTAAGGTGGTGGTCTCTATCTGGAACCTCTTTATATAATAGGTTTTACTAGCCCCATCAAAGTAAATGGCTGACAGCACTTTATCAGGATTGAATTTTTCAATCAGCAACACATTATCCACGTCGTATCGGTTGGTCAATTCGAAAGTGGTCAATTCATAATCCCCGCTTTTGTAGCAGACCAGCACCCGATCGTCTCCGAGGAAATTCCCTATCAATTTGCCCCGCTCATCAGTATTCAACCTGCCCACAATAGGATCATAATAAATATCCAATCCACCCAGTGTGGAAACTCCTTCCATTTTCAACTGGATTTTGCGTATAGGGTGTCGGGTGAGGATATTCCCTCCTGCTCCCCTGCCTTTGATCTCTATGGTAGCGAAATCAAAGTCAAAGACCTTCACCCGGGCTTTTGCCCCTTGCGTCAGATACACCGTAATAATCTCAGCTTCTCCATTTGGATTTGCGGTAAGGTAGAGCACTTTACTTCCTTTGCTTCCCTTGGTGAGCAGATACTCTTTATCCCGCGTCACGGCTAGCACCTGAAAACGCTTGACCATAGCACGTCCAGTGGCCCCATCCAGATAGATCAGGTTATAGACCATTCGCTCGTCCCCTTTTCGGAAAACAGCAACGTGCAGAATATCCTTGCCCATGAAATTCTTCTCCTGGATCTTGGACACCATGCAGACGCCATCCCTACGGATCACGATGATATCATCCAGGTCAGAACAGTCGCAGACAAACTCATCCTTCTTAAGGCTATATCCCACAAAACCATCCGCACGGTTTACATACAATTTGGCGTTGGTAGCAGCTACTGCATTCGCCTGGATGGCATCGAAAGTCCTGATTTCAGTCTTACGCTCCCGCCCTTTTCCATACTTAGTCAGGAGGTTTTGATAGTAAGCAATGGCGTAATCGGTAAGATGTCTTAGATGGTGATTTACCTCCTTCAGTTCATCCTGAAGGCGTTTCATCAATTCATCCGCCTTGAAGGTATCGAACTTTGAAATACGCTTGATTTTAATCTCTGTAAGACGGACCAGATCGTCTGTAGTGATCTCCCGGTAGAAATCAGGTTTGTAAGGATCCAAACCCTCGTCAATTGCCTTCAAGACATCATCCCAAGTAGTACATTCTTCTATATCCCGGTAGATCCTATTTTCTATGAATATCTTTTCCAGGGAGGAGAAAAGCAGCTTCTCCATCAGTTCCCCTTTGCGGATTTCCAGTTCCCGCTTCAAAAGCGCTCTGGTCTGCTTGGTATTATACTCCAGGATTTCGTTTACGGTAAGGAAAATCGGAGTATCCTTGATGATCACACAGGCATTTGGAGAAATCGAGACTTCACAATCTGTGAAAGCATACAAAGCATCTATGGTCACATCAGGGGATACACCCGGTGCGAGTTGGATGGCTATTTCTACGTCTTTAGCAGTGTTGTCCACCACTTTTTTGATTTTAATCTTCCCCTTATCATTGGCTTTGAGGATAGAATCGATCAAGGAATCCGTGGTAGTCCCATAGGGTATATCCTTAATCAACAAAGTTTTACTATCCTCCTCTTCAATCCTTGCTCTAACCTTGACTTTACCACCGCGAAGGCCTTCATTGTATTCGGAGAAATCCGCCAATCCACCCGTGATAAAATCAGGAAGTACATTGGTTTTGTTTCCTTTGAGGATCTCTATAGATGCCAGAATCAATTCGCAGAAATTGTGGGGAAGTATCTTGGTGGAGAGGCCTACAGCAATACCTTCTACGCCCTGTGCGAGCAAAAGGGGGAATTTAACAGGCAGCGTGACCGGCTCTCTTTTTCTGCCGTCGTAGGAAAGCTGCCACTCGGTAGTCTGCGCATTGAAGAGTACCTCAAGCGCAAACTTGGAGAGTCTGGCTTCAATGTATCTAGCCGCTGCTGCCCTATCTCCGGTGCGCACATCTCCCCAGTTGCCCTGGGTTTCTATCAGCAGGTCCTTTTGTCCGAGATTGACTATGGCATCGCCTATGGAGGCATCACCATGCGGGTGAAACTGCATGGATTGGCCGATGATATTGGCTACTTTGTTGAAGCGGCCATCGTCCATTTCCTTCATGGCATGCAGAATACGACGCTGCACAGGTTTCAAACCATCTTCTACCGCAGGGACTGCACGCTCGAGAATTACATAAGAAGCATAATCCAGAAACCATTCCTTGTACATTCCTGTCACCGGGACAGAAGTGTGCAGGGATTCGTCGCCGTTCTCAGGTAAATTGTTTTCTTCACTCATAGTATAATCCAGTATTTATAGCAGTGGAAGGTCAATAAGACCAATCCAACCGAAATCATATTTCCAATCAGGAAATAATCATTTGAAATTTTTCTTTATCTGCTTTGATTCTTGTGCCGATTTTCAAAGCTCCAAATAATACCAAGCGGTGATATATCCCGCTTATCAGGCATAGCCAGATAAATGTCCGCTCTTTGATTCCATTCCACATGGGACGTAGAGAACCATAATTTTTCAGATATTTCATCCGTACCAGCTTGAAATTATTGCACTTTTTATGCAATAAATAATCTATTTACATCTTTTGTGCAAAAATCAAGCGGCCTCATTATCCTCCTCAACCGCTTCTTCCTTCTTGGGATCTTCGAGGGCTAAATCCTTCTCGATTTTCAGGTTTTTGATAATGAAATTTTGCCGGTTAGGCGTATTTTTTCCCATGTAGAACGTCAGCAGATCCCCTATTTTGGTCTCCTTATTCAGTATGATCGGCTCCAGCCGGATATCCTCCCCGATAAACCCTCCGAATTCCTCTGGGGAGATCTCACCCAATCCTTTGAACCGGGTGATTTCAGGCTTGTTTCCAAGCTTATGAATCGCCCGCTGCCGCTCTTCGTCAGTATAGCAGTAGATTGTTTCTTTCTTGTTTCTCACCCGGAACAAAGGTGTTTCCAGAATGAATAAATGGCCGTTCTTGACCAGATCCGGGAAAAACTGTAAGAAGTAAGTCATGATCAGCAGACGGATGTGCATACCATCTACATCGGCATCTGTAGCGATCACGATCTTTCTATAGCGAAGATTCTCTATGCCATCCTCTATATTCAAGGCATGCTGAAGCAAGTTAAACTCCTCATTCTCATAGACCACTTTTTTGGTCATACCGAAACAGTTGAGAGGTTTTCCACGAAGAGAAAACACAGCCTGCGTCTGTACGTCACGGGACTTGGTAATGGATCCTGAGGCAGAGTCACCCTCTGTGAGGAATAGCATGGTGTTCGCCTTCACATCCTCTTTGGCCTTGGGATCATCATAGTGGACGCGGCAGTCCCTAAGTTTTTTGTTATGGAGGTTGGCTTTTTTGGCGCGCTCATTGGCAAGTTTCTTAATGCCGGAAATTTCCTTTCGTTCCCGCTCGGACTGTAGGATACGCTTCAGAAGTGCATCTGCGACTGCGGGGTTTTTATGCAGGTAATTGTCCAGCTCCGTCTTCAGGAAGTCGTTGATAAAGGTACGGACGGTGGGCCCGTCTGGTCCTACGGATTGGGAGCCAAGCTTTGTCTTAGTCTGGGATTCAAAGACAGGTTCCTGTACACGGATGGAAACAGCAGCTACCACACTTTGACGGATGTCCGAGGCATCGTAATCCTTCTTGAAAAATTCCCGCACAGTCCTTACTACCGCCTCACGGAAAGCCGCCAGGTGGGTTCCTCCCTGAGTGGTGTATTGACCGTTGACAAAGGAGTAATATTCCTCCCCGTACTGGTTGGAGTGGGTAAGTGCTACCTCTATATCATTTCCTTTCAGGTGAATGATGGGATAGCGCTGGGTTTCCTCGTCGATTTTATTGGATAGCAGGTCAAAAAGCCCCCTGTCGGAGAAATACTTTTTGCCGTTATAATTGATGGTCAGGCCTGCATTCAGGTAAGCATAGTTCCAGATCTGGTTTTCCAGGTATTCCGGGATAAAGTGATAATTTTTGAAAATGCCTCCATCAGGAGAAAAGACCACTTTGGTTCCGTTGCGATCTGAAGATTTGATGACCGGGGGATCATTGACCAGGATACCTTTTTCGAATTCCGCTACTTTCGTTTCACCATCCCGGTAAGCCTGGACTTTGAAAAAATCCGACAAGGCATTCACGGCCTTGGTACCGACCCCGTTCAGTCCTACGGATTTTTGGAAAGCGCCGGAATCATATTTCCCACCGGTATTGATCTTGGATACACAGTCTATCACTTTTCCCAGGGGGATACCACGACCATAATCCCGGACTTCCACCTTATGCTCAGAGATTTTGACATCGATGGTTCTTCCATAGCCCATCATGTGTTCATCGATGGAATTGTCCAGTACCTCTTTTACAAGAACATAGATCCCATCATCTTGGGCGCTACCATCTCCCAATTTACCGATGTACATCCCCGGTCTAAGTCGGATGTGCTCCCTCCAATCCAGGGATTTGATACTGTCTTCTGTATATTTTACTTCTCCAGCCATATTCTAATTGATACTAATACTACTCAAGACTTGTTTTTGACCTGATTGAATTTGCCTGCCAGTATAGCAAATAATCCGATTACCCAAAGCACGAAGAGTGCGGGAAACAGATAAAAGAAGAATTTGAACTGACTTGCGCCTATTTCCTCCTGATTATTGATCGCATGCGTGTAGAACACCAACATGACCAAACTCATATTCAACATACCTCCGAATGAATAAAACCATGCCAAGAAAAAATCCCTATAGGATTCCCCCTTAGGAAAAATCCGGCCCAGCCCCTTATGATTGCCTGTTTCCAGGAGTTTTGGGGGCAGCAGCACAACCACATTCAGGATAATAAAAAGTGCTATCATTCCATAGAAAAAGGAGCTTTTACTCAGTCTATCCCCGGAAAGGCCATTTTCATCGAAACTATAACTCACCTGCTCCGGCATGGCGGAGTAAAAGTAGAGCAGCAAGAAAATGAACAAGGCAACACTGAGAAAATAGAAGGCTTTTCCGAATCGGTAATACATAATTGAGGGGAATTGAATGCGCTAATATAAAGGATTTGGACAAACTGAATCCGACTTATCCATGATCCTTTTATCTTTATCTTTGACAACTAGCTTCGCTAAAACGCCCAAAATAATGAACCTCAGCCCAGTAGTGATCGCAATCCCGATGTATTTCATCCTGATGGCCATAGAAATGATTGCGCTCAGATTTCAAAAACATCCCGGTTACCGGATGAACGACGCCATCACCAACATCAACTGCGGAGTGATCTCCCAAGTCACGGGTGTGTTTATCAAAGTGCTTTCCATAGGAATCTATACACTGATCTTCCAGCATCTCGCCCTGTTTCAGATCCCCTCGAATGTATGGACATTCCTTCTGCTGTTTTTCCTATATGACTTCTGCTACTACTGGGCACACCGCATGAGCCATGAGATCAATTTGTTTTGGGGAGGACATGTGGTCCATCACTCCAGTGAGGAGTACAATCTCTCGGTGGCACTGCGTCAGAGCAGTACGCAAACGATCTGGACATTCTTCTTCTATTTTCCCCTCGCGCTTTTGGGGTTTGACCCTATTATGCTGGTGTTGGCCTCTGGCATCAATCTGCTGTACCAGTTTTGGATACATACAGAGGTGATAGGCAGAATGGGGTTTCTGGAAAAATTCATGAACACCCCCTCCCATCACAGGGTTCATCATGGCCGAAATCCGAAGTACATAGACAAAAACCATGGGGGCACCTTTATTATTTTCGACAAATGGTTTGGGACATTTCAGGAAGAGGAAGAAAAGCCTACCTACGGCATTACCACTCCGGTAAAAAGCTGGAATCCAGTTTGGGTGAACCTGGCTCACTATGCCAGCATGAAAGAAGAGCTAAGGATGATCCCGAAATGGTCTGACCGGGTAAGATACCTTTTCTACAAGCCGGGTTGGCTGCCCGATTACCTGGGCGGGTACAGGGCACCTAAAGAAGTGGAACCGGAATATCGCAAATTTGACACCCTGGTCCCAGCAGCTATGAACTGGTATGTTTTTGCCCAGTATATTTTGGTACTGGTCCTGACAGGATTTTTCCTGTTCAAAGTGGATAGTTTCACTTGGCTGCCAAAGGTGCTGGTAAGCCTGATCATAATCTGGACCACGGTTAGCTTTTCTGGGATTTTTGAAAAAAGAGCCTGGTATGCCCCTCAGGAGATCGCAAGAATACTTGCATTTGCGGGAGTAGTCTTTTTCTTAGCCCAAACTCTTTTACCTTTGCCGGCTCTGGGGGGAATTCTGGCCATTTATTGCCTGGCTTCTTTCTTTTGGCTCTGGAAAAACCAGCAGCTTAAATCAGAAATCCATTCTATTTCCATGTAACTTATGCCTAAGAGCCTATTGTACTTTGCCGCACTATTCCTTTTCACTACGATTTCCTGCAGTTCCAAAAGAGACACAGGGAGTATGAACATGGAAGACTGGAAATCCGATAGATACGGCTGCAAAGGATTGAGAATCAAGGATCTGGAGGAGTTTGAGCGGATCAAACACAGCTTTTTGGGTGTGGACAACCAGGCCTTGATCAAAACATTTGGGCGTCCAGACCGGGTGGAGTTGGTGGATAAAAGCCAGAGTTTTTTCTTCTACTTCTTAGAGCCCAGCGGCGATTGCGATGGGGTAGAAAGCGAAAAAGAACCCCTAAGAGTTCTTTTTCGGCTAAATGCCATCAGTAAGGTATCTGAAGTGACTGTTACAGACCAGAACCCATAAAACATAGGGCAGCGGCTCCCAGAGTCCCTGCATTGTTTTCCAGGGTGGCTTTTTTCAACACCAAATCTTTACTGTAATACTGGGTAAGGTATTGCTTGATGGTGCGGTCCAGGGTAGGCATCATAAATTCCAGCCCGGCGGATATTCCTCCCCCAAAATACACGTCGGTCACATCGAGGATCCTGATGGCGGAAACTATGGCTTCGCCTAATATTCTCGCTACCTCCTCAAAAACCATCAGCGATACAGGATTGCCTGCCTTGGCCGTATCCACCAGTAAATGTGTGCCTAGTTCGGCTCCTACCAACTCCCCAGCTTTTTCCGGGTAAGCATCTATAAGCCGTGACATGATATTGAGAATTCCTTGCCTGCCCACCAGGGTTTCCAATCTGGCAGCTCCTTTGGAAAGCATGTGCCCCATCTCCATGGCATTGCCTCTGGATCCTTTGAACACCTGACCATCTAGCACCAGGGCGCTGCCGATACCTGTGCCCATGGTGATGAAGAGGAAATTCTGGGAGGGATCATCCTTGCCAAAATAAAATTCACCAATAGCCGCTGCAGCAGCGTCATTTTCTAAACAAAATTCATGTTTAGGGTACTTCTCTTCGAGTTTACCCTTTAGATTAAACCCATTAAGTGTGGGGATCGCAGGTATTTCCAGCGCTGTGGTTCTATCTTTCGAAATCATGCCCGGAAGACCGATTCCCACATTTTTCACTTGGGGATATTTGGATAAATATTTCTCCAGGCCTGCTATAAAAGCCTGCCCAAAGCCCTCAGGATGATCACGATAAGAAGTGGTATCTTCTTTTACAAAGTCTATAATGTTGCCTTCTCTGTCCACAAGGCCAATCTTCAAGTGAGTTCCCCCCACGTCCACTCCAAGGAAATGTGCTTCCTGATTTTGCATAGTACTATTAATAGGTTTACGGTTTCAAAAAAGCAAAAGAAAAGTATTACTTCCTATAATCCTTCCCAATCTGCTGGAAAATTTTGAAAACTGCGGGGCAAACAAGGGTATTTTTAAGGGAAAGTTCCAAAATACCGTGCATTTTCTTACGGTTGGTGTGAGGATATTCCCGGCAGGCCTTAGGTCTGTCTTCATACACCAGGCACTTATTGTCCGCACCCAGAAATGTACAGGGAGCAGTGTTCAGCACAAAATCACCTTCCTCATCCCTATGCAGGTACTCATCGATGAAGGCACTGCTTTTCATTCGGAACACTTTCGCCAAGCGGTCAATATCCGTGTTGAGGAAAATCGGGCTCGTCGTTTTGCAGCAATTTGCACAGTCTAGGCAATCTATCTCTTCGAAAGTCTCTTCGTGAAGCTTTTCGAATTTTTCATCCAGGACTTTAGGCTTGACTTTACGGAGCTTAGCCTTCAATTTTTGATGAGAAGAATATTCTGATTTGCTGTCTTTTCTGAAATTTTCAAGATCAATTTCCAAGGTTCTTAGAAGTACTGTTTTAAGTTATTGATAGAGGGAAGACGGAAGACGGAAGACCGAAGACGGAAGACCGGTGTCCGATGTAGGATGTCTGTCCTTCACTTTATTTAAATCTTGGTTCCTGCCTCTGGAAGGCAAACTTGACACTAGCTCCCTGCCTACGGCAGGCAAGCTTGATTCTAACGTCTTGATTCCTGGTTCTAATCTCTTGATTCTTGATACTAGCCTCTTGATACCAGTTTCCTACCTCTGGCACGCCAGCTTGAATATATTATTTTAGCATCAATTCTTTTATAAACTGTAGATTTTCAGTATATTAATAAGTAAATTAACCCGAAAAGCTATGAAAACTCACCCTTCAGAATTGTATTTCTATCATACTCCTTCCCAGGTGGTGGACAAGCAAACGTTAGCTTATGCTAAATCAATCTCTCAGTTTGTCAATACAATTGACCTGAGTAAAGAAAAGCTTACACCCACCCAATGGAATAGTCTTTTGCTCAAATTGAATCTCAGGGCCAAGGATCTGCTCAACAGGGCCCATCCGGATTATCAGCGACACATAGCCGGCAAAAACTGGGATGACGAAAGCTGGCTGAATATCCTGATCAAATCTCCTAATCTGATCAAGGCTCCCATAGCCAGTCTTCGGGGAAGTGCAGTGCTATGCCTTACCCCCACTGATATATTAAAGCTCAATTCGATGCATTTAGTCTGATCCCATCGGGCTCAATCTGAATCATCTTCGCTTTATAAAGTTGCCCAATGCACTGTTTGAAATGCTTCTTGCTCATTCCCAGTTGCTCCTGAATCTCTTCTGGGGCGGATTTGTCATGCAAAGGCAAAAAGCCCATTTCTTCTAAAATTGCGAGAATTTTTTCTGAGCCCTCGTCGTATTTTACCCTCCCAGGTGCCAGTAGCTGTAAGTCCAGCTTACCATCTTCCCTGTTCTTTTTGATATAGACTTTACGTTTTTCTCCCAGTTTCAAGGGCTGGAACACTTCGTTTTTGTAAAGCAGCCCCTCGAACTCATCATCGATCAAGACTTTGAAACCCAGTTCAGTTTCCTCAAAAACAATTCCTTCCAGTTCCTTGCCAGCTTCCCAGTCCATGGGAGCCAGACGGAGAAAATCCTTGTATTTACTGACCCCAATCAACCGGTTGGTCTTATAATCCACACAGACTTTGACCAAGTATTTCTCACCTACTTCCATGTTTTTGCCCATTTCGGCTTTTGGCACAAATAGATCCTTGGGCAGCCCCCAGTCCACGAAAGCTCCGAAGGAAGTAATTTCTTTGGCTTCCAGCACAGCAAATTCATCCAGAAGTGCGAGTGGCTTTTGGGTGACTGCTACCGGACGATCCTCGCTGTCCGTATAGACAAATACTTCCAGTTCGTCACCTTCTTTCTCCTCACCTGTGAGGTAGCCTTTGGGAAGTAAAAGCTCTTCTCCGGAACTCAAGGCCAGATAAGCACCGAAGTCTGTAAATCTATTGATGGGTAATTTTGAAATTAAACCGAGTTCCTTCATTCCCTAAAGGTAGGCAATATTTGCAGTTTGAAATTGAAGTTTTACCACAAACAAAGTCGGGAACCAGAATTTAAAAAATTGGATTTGGAGATAGTCAGGATTAGCTTTGAGCTTCTCAACTGTTTAATTCAGTTGAAATAAACCCAAATTTTAACTTTAACATTTATCCACATTCTTATGAAAAACATCTCAGTTATAGGTTCAGGTACTATGGGCAACGGCATTGCACATGTTTTTGCGCAGCATGGCTATGAGGTGAGCCTTATTGATATCAAGCAGGAGTTTCTCGACAAAGCCTTAGCTACTATTACCAAAAACCTGGACAGACAGGTAAGCAAAGAGCTGATCACTGAAGAAGGGAAAAACGCAGCTTTAGCGAGAATCAAGACGTTCACTGAATTGGAGTCAGGGGTGAAATCAGCCGATCTGGTAGTGGAAGCGGCTACTGAAACTATGGAAATCAAATTGGACTTGTTCCGTCAACTGGACCAATACAGTCCCAAAGAAGCTATTCTGGCTAGCAATACTTCTTCCATTTCCATTACCAAAATAGCTTCTGTCACCAAAAGACCGGAGCAGGTAATAGGAATGCACTTTATGAACCCGGTTCCGGTGATGAAGCTGGTGGAAGTGATCCGTGGCTATGCGACTTCGGATGAGGTGACTGGCAAAATCATGGAGCTATCTTTGAAATTGTCCAAAGATCCGGTGGAAGTAAATGATTATCCGGGATTTGTGGCCAACAGGATACTGATGCCTATGATCAATGAGGCTATATATTCCCTCTATGAAGGAGTGGCGGGGGTACAGGAAATAGACACCGTAATGAAGCTGGGCATGGCACATCCTATGGGGCCTTTACAGCTGGCAGATTTCATTGGTCTGGATGTATGTCTTTCTATTCTCAAAGTTCTCCATGAGGGCTTTGGTAATCCTAAATATGCTCCATGCCCCTTGCTGGTCAACATGGTACAGGCCGGATACAAAGGAGTGAAATCCGGTGAAGGTTTTTACAAATACACCGCTGGGAGTAAAGATTCTATAGTTTCCCCACGTTTCGCAAAATAAAAGCAATGCATATCGCTGTATCCGGAAATATAGGCAGTGGAAAAACCACCCTTACCGCAAAACTTGCCAGGCACTACGGTTGGAAAGCTGAATTTGAAGCTGTAGATGAGAACCCTTATCTTACTGATTTTTATGAGGATATGAAGCGTTGGTCTTTTCACCTTCAGGTGTATTTTCTGAATTCCAGATTCAACCAACTCAAGGAAATACAGCAGAGTGGCACACCTACCATCCAGGATAGGACCATCTATGAAGATGCCTATATTTTTGCTGAAAACCTGTATAAAAGCAAGTTGCTCACGGAGCGTGATTACCAAAACTACCAGAGTTTATTCAGCAGCATGATAGCCCACGTAAAAGCTCCCGATCTCCTGATTTACCTCAAGGCTGATATCCCCAAGCTGGTGGGGCAGATCGAGAAAAGGGGAAGAAGCTATGAGACGGCTATGCGTATAGATTACCTGAAAAATCTCAATACCCATTACGAAGAATGGATTGCTGGCTACAAGGAAGGTAAGCTATTGATTATAGACGTCAATAACCTTGATTTTGTGGAGAACCCCGGGGATTTCTCATTGGTATTGGAGAAAGTGGAGAGGGAAATATTTGGGTTGTTTTCTTAGAGGAGGTTGGGTGTGGGGTGACGGATGTCCGGTGTTGGGTGTTGGGTGTTAAATGTTATTGGTTGATGATTATTCTGTACAGTGTGTTGAATGTTTAGATTGGCTGAATTTCAAAATCCTGTGGAAACGGAGCAATGCCGTAGGTCAGATGCCATTCGGAGACACGAATGGTGGGGAAGGAAGTTTCAAATGATCAATGATCAATGATCAATGGGCAATTGTCAATTGTCAATTGTCAAGCTGAAAGACAGAGGACATAGAACCAAGAGTAAAGAACCGAGAATCAAGAGTAAAAAGACATAGAAGAAGATCTCTATATACTGCGGTCAGATGCCATTCGGAGACACGAATGGTGGCGGGGAAGGGAAGTTTCAAATGGTCAATGGGCAATGGGCAATTTTCAAGGATCAAGAGGAAGGTTAGAAGCAAGCTTGCCTACCGGAGGCAGGAACTGATAATCAGTACACTACATTTCTCAGAGAAATAGACACATAGGGCTGAAGGCCCGGACTATAAAAGCCCTGCCCATTGGGCTGGGTAAATAGATGGACAAGGAGCGTCTAGAGCTCTGAAAGAGCGGGACATTGTGAGTGATTAGTCGTGTTGGGAGACAGAAGACCGCAGAGAATGGTCAATTTTCAATGATCAATGGGCAATTGTCTATTGTCAAGTTGAAAGACAGGGGACATAGAACCGAGAATCAAGAGTAAAAAGACATAGAAGAAGATCTCTATATACTGCGGT
>CBFGUY010000107.1:0-14137 GCA_965651895.1 uncultured Algoriphagus sp.
ATTTGTTTGTAAGCGGGATCCGGTCATCAATTCAAGTATGGAACTTATAATTGGCGTTATTTCCCGCACTTAATCCCAGAGTAGCACTAATTAACCTCCCCAATTCTGTTATTCTGCTTTGCCCAAAGCAGACCACCCTACCCTGTAGAAAATTAACTGAATCTGCAAAAAGACTTTCTTAACCCTAAAGATTACTCATCCAACAGGTATGAGGGGATTGAAAACTAATATTAAGGTAGAATTCAGGCATATTTTCAGTAATTTGCGAAGAAAGAACTGGATATAAGTAACAATACTAGCCACTCTACACGTTTATTCAATACATCCAAATCAAATCTAAATGAGAATTTTCATTCTGGTTTTATCCATAGTTATAATTTCGTCCACGTATGTATCAGCCCAAAGTGGATACTATGAAGATGCGTATCGTTTCAGTCAATCAATTCCTGCCGGATCTGCCAGGATTATGGGCGTGGGCGGAGCACAATGGTCTTTGGGAGGGGATGTTTCCAATATAGCTGGAAACCCAGCAGGACTGGGATTTTTCAGATCCTCTGAAGCAAGTGTTACTTTGGGTTATACTGACTGGGGAGTGGAAACATCCTATTTGGGACAAAGTAAAAACTACAATACATCAAATTTTTCCCTGCCCAATGTCAGTTTTGTAATGGCAAACCCAAAAAGTGAGTTTGACCGGGGGAATTTCAAAGGGGGATCTTTTGGGATAAGCATTCAAAGAATTGCCAATTTTAATACGGAATATGGGTATTACTCCGACGAATTAGGCCAAACTTCAATAATAGATTTCTATCTACAGGATGCAAATGGAATACCGGAAAACCAAATAGAGTCTTATGGACTAACCGGATTAGCATACAGGACTTATCAAATAAATCCCGTAGCGACAGACCAAGATGGTAACCCTATCTCTAACCCGGACACCTACGATTCCTTTGTGCTAGGATTGCCATTTCAGGATGAAAACATAACCCAAGAAGGAAGCTCTAGTCAGATCACTTTTGCTTATGGTGCCAATTTCAGCCATAAGCTATTTATTGGAGGATCTGTAGGAATAAGGACGCTGAATTTCAATTCAAGAAAAATATATAATGAGGAGTTTTCTGATGACCCCCTCATAAATTCTACTCTTCAAGAAAATCTTTTTATTAATGGTAGTGGAATCAACCTCAGTTTGGGGTTGATATACAAGCCACAAGACTATTTGAATCTCGGATTCAACTTCCAAACCCCGACTTGGTACGCACTGAATGAGGAATATGATGCGGCAATGGTCGCCAATTATGACAATTATGAATTTGAGCAAGAGGATATTGTACTGGGACGAGTAGAGGCATTGTCAGATATATTTCTAAGCTCATACAATCTTAACACCCCACTAAAAATCGGAGGCGGAGCATCTGTTTTCCTTGGTAAAAACGGCTTTATCTCTGCTGATGTGGACTGGGTGGATTACAGTACGGCAAACATTAAATCAAGAGATTTCGATGAAGGACCGGACAATATGCTCATTGACAACCTTTATACCAGCACCATCAATTTTAGAGCGGGCGGTGAATATAGATTCAACAACTTCAGAATCCGGGGTGGCTATGGCTTCTATGGAGATCCTATTGCCAACTCAGACTATGACCGTAGTACCCATCAAATCAGCGGTGGCTTAGGCGTGAAACTCAATAAATTCTCAATAGACTTTGCACTGGTAAACCAAAAGTTCAATACCCTCTACAGCAGCTATCAGGTATTGGATAATCAAGGTAATAATATCGGCCCTGTGACTGAGGTAAAAAACAACCTGATCAATGGGGTGCTTACGCTGGGCTTGAGTTTTTAAGCAATCTGATTAATTCTGATACCAAAAGCTCAGTGGAAAAGTCTTCTCCGCTGAGCTTTATTTTTGACTGGTCATAGAAATACCCACGCTCAAACAGTAAACTTTTCAATTTTAATGTTATTTCACCCTGATCGAGCCCAAAAAACAATGGTCTATTTTGTGCTTTGGATAGACCCAATCGTGATGAGATCTCTTCCAGTGGCACATCCAAATAGACGGATACAGCCTTCTGGTTGATCAAGTCCATGTTGTCATTGAAACATGGGCAGCCGCCTCCGGAAGCCAACACATAGGAACCTTTATGATCCAGAAAGTCCTGCAAAACCTTTGTTTCCATCATACGGAATTTTCCTTCTCCATATTCTGTAAAAATCTCAGGGATTTTCATCTGATACTCTTTCTCAATCAAAGTATCCAGATCATAGTAAGGGAATTGTAACATACTGGCAAGTTGCTTTCCAAACGTACTTTTCCCTGAACCGGGAAGGCCCACCAATACGATTTTAAGATCTTTTTCCATCTTTAGTTCATATAAAAATCCAAAACCTCAGTCGCATCAGGTGTATTGTTATGGTGGTATTTTGCGAGTACTGTACCATCCTTTAAAACCATAATCCCGGGATTGGATCGGATCATAGTTTTGACAACAGTGGCATCCGCCTGAAGTGAAAACACATCCCATCCTCTTTTCTGGGTGAATTCATTGATTTCCCCTATGGATGCCGCAGCTACAAACACTGGTTGTATAGGTGTTCCTGAAAGTGATTTCACCAGTAAATCCAGTTGATCAAGGTTAGACTGGTTCATTTTACCAAAATTACTAACCAGGATAAGTACTTTATTTCCAGCAAATAACTCTTCAGAAAAATCACCTTCATCATTCCACACAGCAAAATCAGAAATTTTGGGCAGTGCCTCCGGGTTTTTCAACTTCATTTCCACGAACTCAAGACTCTCATCGGAGGGATATTGTCCGAAAGTCACTAGTTCCCCATCCTTTTTCATCACGTAATCATACTGCAACTGGGCTGAAGGAAGCATATTCTGAGGAATATTTACGCCAACCTTATACGCTCTGAAATCTATAAAAGGAAGATTGCGCACAGCTACTATTGCCAGCACAAAAGATAAAATCAATGTGCCCATTGTGACACCTTTAGCCCAAGAGGGAGAACTTTTCGGTAAGTCGGCCTGAAACAAAAACAGAATAGCAATAAGCACCAATAGAATAAGGTCTTTATAAAAAGATTCCCAAGGAGTCAGTTTGATCGCATCACCGAAGCAGCCACAATCAGTTACCTTATTGAAATATGCGGAATAAAAGGTGAGAAAAGTAAAAAACAGGATCATCAATCCCAGTGCCCAAACGGTGAATTTACTCCTGACGCCCAGGATAAGCATCACACCCAGTACCACCTCCACTACGACCAAAAAAATGCTGAGCTCCAAAGCGAAAGGCTTCAGATAAGCAAAAAAACCAGCAATGTCTGTAGAAAAAACATCAAAGTACTCTTCAAGCTTGATCGAGGTACCGACAGGGTCATTCACCTTGATCAACCCGGAAAAGATAAAAAGTCCACCGACAATAAGCCGGATAACCCATAAAAAGCCTTGCTTAAACATGGTAATTTAATTTAATCAAACAAAACACTGCGTAATTGATCATATCCTGATAGTTAGCTTCTATGCCTTCAGACACTAAAGTCTGCCCCTGATTATCTTCTATTTGTTTGGTGCGAAGTAATTTCATCAGAATAATATCTGTCATAGAACTTACTCTCATGTCTCTCCATGCTTCCCCATAGTCGTGATTCTTATTTTCCAGCAGGCCTCTGGTTTCATTTACCCAGTGATCATAAGCCGGTTCCAGTTCATCAAAAGGAATCTCCATTCTCTCATCGGAGGAATAGCTGATTTGCAGTAATGCGATCAGACAATAATTTATGATCCCAACGAAATCATCTTCAATAGGGTCGTTCACTTTTTGGTTTCCCTTCTCCTGAATGGATCGAATCCGTTGGGCCTTGATAAAAATCTGGTCTGTAATGGAGGAAAGCCGAAATATTCTCCAGGCTGTTCCATAATCTATAGTCTTCTTACGAAATAGTTCTTTACAACGGCTGATAACTTCCTTATATTCGTTACTCGTTTGCGTCTCCAAAGTTTATTAATTTAATGTTTCCTCTTCCGGGCAAGTCTTCTAACACCGAAGATAAATCATTTCCCCAAAAAATCACCCTTCAAATCGATGGACGGCTTATCAGCTTGGACAAACCTCAGCTTATGGGGATTGTTAATCTGACACCAGATTCATTTTTTGAAGGCAGCCGGGCTGAAAAATCCAAGTCAAAACTTGATGTCCTAGTTACTAAGCATATTGCCCATGGAGCAAGTTTCCTGGATGTGGGTGGCTATAGCTCCAGACCTGGGGCAGCAGAGGTAAGTATTCAGGAAGAAATGGATCGGGTAGTCCCTGCCATAGACTGGATTGTATCCAATTATCCGGAAATATTGATTTCTGTTGATACATTTCGCTCGAAAGTTGCCAAAGAGGCGATCAAACACGGAGCCCATATCATAAACGATATTTCTGCGGGGGATCTGGATGAAGAGATGATCCCAACCGTGGCAAAGCTTCAAGTGCCCTACATTGCCATGCACATGAGAGGAAATCCTCAGAACATGCAGACAAAAACGGGATATTCAGATATTTTAGGAGAAATATTGTTCTATTTCTCTGAAAAACTGGAACATTTCAGAAAGTTTGGCATCAAAGATGTAATTATCGACCCAGGATTTGGGTTTGCTAAAACGCTAGAACAGAATTATTTCTTGCTGCGGAACCTTCACCACTTTAAGACGCTTTCATTACCGTTGCTTGTAGGTCTTTCCAGGAAGTCAATGATAGCAAATGCACTTGAGGTAAGCGCAGATGATGCGTTGAATGGAACCACGGCACTAAACATGTTTGCTTTATGTCACGGGGCAAACATCCTTAGGGTTCACGACGTTAAAGAAGCAAACGAAACATTAAAATTATTCAACACTTTATACCCTTGACATTACTTTTCAAAATAGGATTTTTAGACATCTCCATCGTCAATATCATCGATATAGCTTTGGTTGCTGCCCTATTGTATCAGATTTACAAACTTTTGAAAGGCAGTGTTGCCATTAAAATTTTCCTTGGATTTCTTTCCATTTACTTAATTTACCTTTTAGTCAGGGCATTAAGAATGGAACTGTTAACTGCTATTCTAGGCCAATTCATGGGCGTAGGTGTGATAGCAGCAATCATTATTTTCGCTCCGGAGATCAGAAAATTCCTTCTATTGATCGGTCGTTCTTCCCTCCTATCCGACGACAACGTCTGGAAAGACATGCTATTCTTCTGGAGAAAGAAAGACAATTCCCTGTTCAACATCAGCCCTATCATTGATGCTTCCAAAACACTTGCCGGAAGTAACACAGGTGCATTGATGGTGATCTCTAAAAGTACTGAGCTCAAATTTTATGCGGAAAGCGGGGATATTCTGGATGCTGAACTCTCTAAAAGATTACTCATTTCAATTTTTAATAAATACAGTCCTCTTCATGATGGGGCAGTCATTATCCATAATGGCAAAATCAAAGCCGCACGCTGTATCTTACCGGTCACAGAGCGTGAAGTTCCTGCACAATTTGGACTTCGTCACCGCGCTGCCATCGGGATGTCTGAAGCTACGGATTCATTGGTTTTAATTGTATCCGAAGAAACTGGGCAATTATCCATGTCCAAAAACGGCAAGATTCTTCATAATATGTCTTTCCAGGAAATCAGAGAAACTATCAATGACTACCTGAACAATCTGGATGTGGATACACGCTTTGAAGATCTGGAAGAGTATGAAATGAAAAAGCGGAGAAAACTAGCTATGACCAGTAAATCGGCATCCTAATAAGGACTAGTTTCCCATCTAAATTATCGCAAGAAATTGATTTTAAAGAAATATTTTGCTTGCAACCCCTTGTTGATTCTATAGGTATTCCATGAGATCATCCCTATTACTATAGTCCAAACTGTCAATTTAATCCCTAAGGAGATATAAACCCCAGTCATAATAATGCTTGGGCTCACTTCCCCTGAACTCATCATATACCTGCTAAACCAGCTATTGAGCGCCAGAACAAAATAATAAACTGCTGTCCAAGTGAGTTGAAAATTGACTAAGTTTCTCCCAAGCTCACTTACTCCAGCTATCTTATCTTTCCGGCTCATCCAGAGAACAATGGGAAGTACCACTCCAAATAATGGGATAAGCAGAAACGCTAAACCTGACAGATTCAAACCAAGCAAATACCCCTTATCCTCAGATTGGGTCCAGTCAAGCACTTCATCAGGGCTCATACCAAAAACTTGAAAAATCCGCTTTACAGTATCCATCCTTGGAATTGCCTCGGAATTTTCAAATCGTTGCACAGTCCTCAGACTGACACCAGCTGTTGCTGCCAATTCATCCTGCGAAAACCCATTTT
The DNA here is from genome assembly GCA_965651895.1 of uncultured Algoriphagus sp. Classification (GTDB taxonomy): domain Bacteria; phylum Bacteroidota; class Bacteroidia; order Cytophagales; family Cyclobacteriaceae; genus Algoriphagus. Next base: position 6,368 of record CBFGUY010000107.1, read on the forward strand.
TTAACCGAAGTGTCTTCAGTTTTACTCCAAGTGCTTTACTATCCATTTTTTTGTTCATTTGTTGAATCCAAAAATAGTTTGGCAATCCCAAACTATTTGCGCCGGGAATACGTCATTCTTACGTCATATGTGTCGTTGTGCCTTTTTGCTGTACAAAATACCTTTAAAAACACTATATAACCCGAAGAGAAATTTCTTTTGGGATAAGATTTAGAAAAAACCAAGGTTTGTAGTTAATACAATAATGGCAACACCCCCATTCAATAAACCACCTAAAACTAATTTGCTGTAAGGATATGGTTTAATCTTTGCTTTGCACCTTTACCTTCAGTAAAATTTAAAGAGAAAGGAATTTATCCCCCTATGAGAAAAAAACCATTAATCTATCTAGTCGCTTTTTTAATACTTTTTACGGCTGGTACTTTAGCTACCCAAGCTTATATGCCTGAATTGAAAAAACAGCTAAAAAACACCTATTCCTCCCTTACCAATAATCCTACATCCGCACCCCAGCCTGAAAAAACTGAGCCTATAGAAGTGGATTTACCAGCTCCCAGAGTCATCCCTCCTATTCCCGAAGGCCTGATCGGGAAAGAATATGACAAGCATCTGTATGCTGCGGAACACAATGGATTTGGTCTGATAGAAGATGAAGATCATATGAAGAAACTGGTTGAAGATGAAAAACTAGTGCACGTGAGCGAAGGAAACGGCTACGAAGTAATGGCGTTAACACATAGTCATCCCTATATTACCCCCTACTCAAAAACAGTCCTTGAAGAAATAGGCACTGCATTCCAAACCCTCACAGATACAGAGAGCTTCTTTGTTCTCACATCTATCACACGAACTCCTGATCAACAAAAAAGCTTAAGAAAAAGAAACAGAAATGCAACTGAGGGCATCAGCTCTCACTCTTACGGATCCTCATTTGACATCTCCTATGTTAGATTTAACGGTAAGAAAAGCTTCGACAGGAAAAAGCAAAAAGCACTGGAAAAGGTTCTGGATGAATTTCAGGAAGACGGCAAAATATTTTTTATCAAAGAAAGAAAGCAAAGTTGTTACCATGTGACGGTTAGATGATTATTGTATCTGATTATCCGCAATGAGGCCGGTAGCCATATTTTCCTTGGTTTATTGGCTGGAAGACCGATGACGGATGACCGAAGTGGCCTCGGAGTCCCTATAGCTATCGGGATTAGCAAACCCTATGTCGCCTTTGCTCCCTTACTAGTCAAATAGCGGATATGTATATTATTTAAAAAGCCGCAAGAAGTACATCAAGTCATAATGAGCAATAGTTGAACCCGATTTTCAAAAAGGAAACAACTTCGAACTTGTGCTTTCTTGGAAAATAGCCGGATTAAAAATCCTACGGGTTAGGTTCGGGATTTCAAATCCCGAACAGCGGAGTACTTTGCGGTTAAACAATCCTGCGTACTTCGTGTTAATCTCTGTGCCCTCCGCGGTTAAAAAAAACCGGGAATCTAAAATAGAAACCCGGCTTTGAAGTATCGGACACTTGGCATCCAGCACCTACTATAAAATCAGTGTCAATTAACCTGATCCTTGATGGCTACTCTATCACTCCCAGTTCTTTCCCAACTTCAGTAAAAGCTGCAATCGCCTGGTCCAGATGCTCCCGATCATGGCCTGCTGAGATCTGAACACGTATTCTGGCCTGGCCTTTAGGGACTACAGGATAATAGAAACCAATGACGTAAATTCCTTTTTCCAGCACTTTCTCAGCCATTTTCTGCGAAAGAACTGCATCATACAGCATAATAGGCACAATGGCATGCTCTCCTGGTTTGATATCAAAGCCGGCAGCAGTCATTTTCTCCCGGAAATATTTGGTGTTTTCTTCCAGTTTATCTCTCAATTCAGTCGTCTCAGATAGCAGGTCAAATACCGCTATTGAAGCACCTGTGATGGATGGAGCCAGAGTATTTGAAAACAAGTAAGGTCTGGAACGCTGACGAAGTAATTCAACAATCTCTTTTCTTCCAGAAGTAAATCCACCTGAAGCACCACCTAAAGCCTTCCCAAGGGTACCAGTGATGATATCTATCTTGCCCATCACATCACAATGCTCATGTACACCACGACCGGTTTTCCCCATGAAGCCAGTAGAATGACACTCATCCGTCATCACCATTGCTTCATATTTTTCTGCCAACTCCACGATCTTGTCCAACTGTGCAATCGTGCCATCCATGGAGAAAACCCCATCGGTAACGATGATTTTTTGCTTTGCCCCCTTCGCAACAGCATCCTTTAGCTGTGTCTCAAGGTCAGCCATATCGTTGTGCTGATAACGGAAGCGCATCGCCTTACACAGACGTACACCATCGATAATCGATGCGTGATTCAAAGCATCTGATATAATTGCATCTTCCGGTCCCAAAAGCGGTTCAAAGACTCCTCCATTCGCATCAAAAGCCGCTGCATACAAAATGGTGTCCTCAGTGCCTAGGAACTCAGAAATTTTCTTTTCCAATTCCTTGTGAATATCCTGAGTCCCGCAAATAAAACGTACGGAAGACATGCCAAATCCATGGGAGTCAATTGCAGCCTTTGCCGCTTCTATGACTTTTGGGTGTGAGGAAAGTCCCAGATAATTATTCGCACAGAAATTCAACACTTTCTGCCCTCCGGCAATGGTGATTTCAGCTGATTGCGGAGAAGTTATAATCCGTTCCTTCTTAAAAAGGCCGGCCTCTTCTATTCCCTTAAGCTCTTCTTGTAATTTGGGTCTGAACTGATCGAACATGATAGCTAGTTGATTTTATGTTATTCAAAAACGTATGATTCCTTTAGTCAAAAATCCTGCTCAGGAAGCAGTTTTTTCTTACTTTTGCCATCGCAAACCCAAATATAAACAAAAACCCAGAGCTCAGCTTTAGGTAGATTTTGAAAGAACAATTAATGGAAAAAATCCTGGTAATAGGCGCTGCAGGGCAATTGGGTTCTGAACTCACCAAGTCTCTGACAGATCAGTTTGGTGCTGAGCAAGTAATCGCTACAGATCTTAACGAATCAGCAAAATCAAAATTTGACTTTTGTCGCTTTCAAGTCCTTGATGTGATGGACAAGGAAGGTTTGAGAAATTTAGTCAAAGAAGAAAAAATCACCCAAATCTATCATTTGGCGGCAGTGCTTTCCGCCGTAGGTGAAAAAAAGCCTCTTTTCGCATGGGAGCTCAACATGGAAAGCTTACTCCATGTGCTGGAACTTGCCAAGGAATTTCAGCTAAACAAAATCTATTGGCCATCTTCTATAGCGGTATTTGGCCCAAATACCCCCAAAATCAATACTCCTCAATACTGTGTCAAAGAGCCAAATACCGTCTATGGTATTTCGAAGCAAGCTGGTGAGAGATGGTGTGAATATTATTTTCAGAAATTCAATGTGGACGTTAGAAGTCTGCGATACCCTGGCTTAATAGGATACAAATCCCTGCCTGGAGGTGGTACGACAGATTACGCAGTGGATATTTATCATAAAGCTTTGGCAGGGGAAAAATTCGATTGCTTCCTTCGTGAAGACAGTTCCCTTCCGATGATGTATATGCCTGATGCGATCAAAGCTACCTTGGATCTGATGAATGCACCACGGGAAGCTGTGAAAATCCGATCCAGCTATAATCTCGCAGCGATGAATTTCACACCAGCTGAGATCTATCAAAGCATACTCAAACATATACCTAATTTCAAAATCGAGTACAATCCTGATTTCCGACAGGCAATTGCCGATAGCTGGCCGGATAGCATCGACGATTCCTGTGCAAGGAAAGATTGGGCTTGGCAGCACGACTACGATCTGGATGCCATGACCAAGGATATTTTGGAGAATCTTCCAAACTACAAATTCTAATTACTCTACCCCGCCCTAAAAAGCGGGGTGTTTTACTTCAAAACCCTTCAAGGGTTCGCCAGGAAAAAATTGAGACTGGATGAAGTAAGTATATTTACTTTCAGATAGCTTAACCCTTGAAGGTTTCTCCCCTTTAGGATTGTTAAAGGTGATTTCCCTGGCTTTTCAGGTCTTAGTTCACTGATTTTCATATACACGAGGAACGTATAGATTACGGTCATTTCGCATCACCACATGGTGTTACAAGAACTTTTGGTGTCAGAGCTGGAACAGGACTGTCTTAAAATATTGCTTTTTAATACCTTATATCCAAAGGAGGACAAATCGGGGAGAGCTTCATTTTGCACCAAAGATTTCAAATTCATTTGAATTGATTTTAATTCAGTACTGGACATTTCAAACAAAATCAAGGCTTAAGAGCCATATGAGGGGATATTGAATCTTGGATTAAATTTTTCTTTTTAGAGAAAAAAGCACCACCTGATTGTTTTGTACTTCACCTATCAAATAGTGTACACAGCGTGTGCGCAATCAAAACATGGTAATTAAACTCAGCTACAATTCATCAAAACGACTCGACAAAATCAGAGTAATAGAGAATCGTCATTCTAACCAAAGAATGACACGATTTAAATATTGCGTCAATTATCGTGACACAATTCTTTTTATTACGTCATTTTTATCCTATTATTGTCGCGATACAAATGGGATTGAAGATGAGAAATCGAGATGAGCTACAACTGATTAAAGAAATAATTGCATCATCATCTGATGGAATAGGAATAGAACAACTCCTTAGGTTGCTCCCATTTCAAATTGAAAAGAGAGCGCTTCAAAGAAGATTAAAAAGCCTCAGAGAAAAGAACCTGATCCAGATAAAAGGAAAGGCTCGCTCTACACGATATTATGCAAATGCCCCTGACCTAACTCAGGATTTAGGAAGGATTAAATCAATAGAGGAACCACAATCGACCATTCCACTTTCAGAAGATGGAAAGGCTATTTTAGCCTTGGTTTCCCATCCTGAAACCCAAAGAACACCAGTCGGATATGATCGATCCTTTTTAGAAAACTATCGCCCCAACATCGACAACTATCTCAGTATCGAAGAAAAACAAAAGCTAGCTCAATGGGGAAAAACACGAGATGAAGAACAGCCCGCAGGGACCTACGCCCGAGAAATCTTAAATCGGCTGCTGATCGATCTTTCGTGGAACTCCAGCCGATTGGAGGGAAATACGTATTCCTTACTGGATACCGAGTTGCTAATTCATGAAGGACAGGCAGCCAACAACAAATCACCCAGAGAAACCCAAATGATTCTCAATCACAAGGAAGCCATTGAGTTTTTGGTAGAATCGTCTGATGAGGTGGGCTTCAATCGCTATACTTTTCTCAATCTCCATGCCCTGCTTTCAAACAACCTGTTGCCTAATCCGGCTGCATCAGGCAGGCTTAGAACATTTGGCGTGGGAATCACCAATTCCGTATATACTCCGTTAGGAATTCCGCAACTCATCGAAGAATCTTTTGACCTAATACTGGCAAAGGCAAGCCAAATCCAAAACCCATTTGAGCAGGCTTTTTTCATACTTGTCCAACTCCCCTATTTACAACCCTTTGACGATGTGAATAAGCGAGTTTCCAGATTGGCTGCCAATATTCCTTTGAACCGACACAACCTTGCTCCTCTTTCATTTATAGATGTTCCGGAAGAAAGTTATATCAAGGGGATGCTAGGCATTTATGAGTTAAATCGCATCGAGTTATTCAAAGATGTCTTTCTGTGGGCCTATGAGCGGTCTGCCTTACGATATTCTACAATTCGTCAATCTCTGGGTGAACCTGACCTATTCCGAATGAAATACAGGGAAGAAATACGCAGTGCTGTTGGATTCATCGTCAGTAAAGCAATGGGGAAAGCAGAAGCGTCCAAAGCAGTCAAAATAGAAGCTCAAAAGCTTCCCAATGAAGATCAATCAAAATTCACTGGAGTAGTAGAGACTGAACTTCTGGGGCTGCATGAAGGAAATTTCGTACGCTATCGAATCAAACCTTCTGAGTATTCTTTTTGGAAAACGAAATGGGATTCTTAAAAAAAAGCAGTCAAGTCGAAATCGTTACCCCTATAAATTCTCCTTCCAAACCGCTAAATCATTTTATTTATTATGTATATCCGCTTTTCTGCCAGTAAAACAATAAAAGCATCATAGGATTCGGAAAACACCAGCGTCAAGGCCTCTTCGGTCACCCGTCTTCGGTCTTCCGTCCAGTAAAGCAAAGAGAATATGGTTACTGGCATCATTGCGGATAATCACATTATTTATAAAGCTATGAGCTCCCAAAAAGGAAAAAGGGGACAAATCGTACGACACATTTGGGGACAATTTAAATCAAACGGAATTGATTTGAATTTACAAACAGTCTAGGAAAGGGTGTAAAAAAACAAAAAGTTGACCGTAAAACTATAAGCTAACTTTTTAGTAGATGGAACAGTGCTACAAACTTCGTCAGTAAATCATCAAAAACTCTTACCAAAACTCAATCCTGCAAATCTTGGCTCAAAGTTCCATTCTTTTCCTTCTCTAGTTGGAATATTGATAATTGGAGTATATCCCACACGGAAAAAAAAACCTCCTTCCGGCTTTTGATATCTATAGCCAATTCTTAAAGGTATGGCCGAACTAAAAACCACTTTATCGATTGTTTCATAAGTTTCCGAATCAATAGCTAAACTTCTGGTTAAGTAAGAAGTAACTCCAATACCCAATTCCAGATGATGGTTTGACTTACCATAAAATGCTGATAGTTCAACGGGTATTGCTGGAAGCCAGGTTGTTTTAGAATTTAGTCTGTCATACAACATAGAAAAACCTGCACTCGCATTTAGCTTGAGTTTGCCTTTTTGTTGGATAATTCTCCCATAATTAAAAGCATATTGGCCAGCATTTCCACCTAACTCTAAATAGACTGACTGCTTCGCAGAAAATTTTTCGGCCTCTGTTTGAGCTGTTACCCTAGAGGAAATGGCTAATGAAAGAACCAAAAGAAAGAAAAACGAGAATTTATGTTGGAGATGCATGGCTATTTATTTTCGTACTTCTACTGCGTTCGCTTTGTTAGAAAAAACGGACAAGCCAAAAAGGAGGAAAATAAAAATAATTGTCGGACGGGGAAAGCGATTGATAACAAAATCAACGTGAGGAATTGGAGAAGGATGAATTGCATTCATGGTCAAAAATGATTAGTTACAATAAAAATTGAACACTATAATTTAATCATTAAACATCAAACAATCAATAGTTTTAGTGAAAAATTTAGTTTTATACTTCAGCTTTCATACTATAAACTGAACGCAAAGCGCCAATGAAACTGCTTTGCACCCGGACTATAATGACAGCAATCCAGACTGACCTTCATCCTGCCATGGAATAGGCAAAACCTTATTCCGCTCTCATTTATAGATATCCCAGAATAAAAGCCCATACTTACCTATAATTACCCCAATCATATAAACGGTTTTCGAAGTAGCCCAGAATTTTTTACATTCAGGTTCATTCAATGACCCATGAATAATCTTAAAGTAGCTGGCTTCCTTTCCCTTGCCGTAATCATAGGTATCGCGGGTCTGTTGGTTTTTGACCCGCAAAAGGAAGTGGACTTTAGTACCCAAATCAAGCCCATACTGAACAAAAATTGTATTTCTTGTCATGGTGGGGTCAAAAAAAGCGGGGGATTTTCCATGCTCTTCGAAGAAGAGGCGTTTGAAAACACAGATTCTGGACAGCCGGCTATTATTCCCGGCGATCCCAATGGAAGTGAATTGATTAAAAGATTGACAGCTTCAGATCCAGAAGTGAGAATGCCCTATGAACGTTCTCCACTTTCGGA